>CANGXK010000262.1 GCA_947457715.1 Gemmatimonadota bacterium | reverse complement strand
GCTCAATGGTGATCCGATTCGCCGCGCGCTGCTCGCCCCGCTGGGCGGGGCGATCGTGCTGGCGATTTGCGTATCGACGATCGCGCGCGGCAACAACGTGCGCTGGAAAGACCGCGGATACGTGTCGCAGTAGGGCGCGTGCTACTGCGCGAGCCGTTCCGCGCGTTCGAAGTACGCGGCGCGCAATCGCTGCGCCACCGGGCCTGGTGCGCCGGTGCCCACCGTGTGCTCGTCGATCGTGGTGACCGGCAGGATGAAGCTGGTGGCGCTGCTCATGAAGCACTCGTCGGCCGCCTTCGCCTGCGAAACAGTGAAGGCGCGTTCGCGCACCGGCACACCGGCGGCATGCGCCAGTTCCAGCACGACGTCGCGCGTGATGCCAGCCAGAATGTCGCTCGACAGCGGACGCGTCTGCACCACGCCGTCGTTCACGATCCACAGGTTGCTCGAGCCGCCTTCGGTCACGAGACCGTCCTCGTGCATCATCGCTTCGAAGGCACCGGCGGCGCGCGCCGCCTGCTTGGCGAGCACCTGCGCCAGCATGCTGGTGCTCTTGATGTCGCAGCGCGCCCAGCGCATGTCCGGCACCACGTGCAGTCGGATGCCCGCGGCATTCGGATCGGTACGCAACAGCTTCGGTCGCGCGTAGGAGAACATCGTGGGCGTCACGTTGGCCGGGAACGGGAAATCCCGCTCGGCCACACCGCGCGTGACCTGCAGATACACGAGTCCCTCGTCGACACCATTGTCGGTGGCCAGCTGCTGCATCACGCCCAGCCACGCGGCCGCCGGCTGCGTGTTCGGGATGCCGATCGCGGCGAGCGAGCGCCCCAACCGCACGAGATGCCGGTCGGCGTCGAGCAGCTTGCCGTTCAACACGGCCGCCACTTCGTACACCCCGTCGCCGAAGAGCAGGCCACGATCGAAGATGGACACGTGCGCGTCCTGTTCCGCGACGAAGGATCCGTTGAGCCAGCAGACGGGCATGGGAGTCGTGCGATGAGGGAAAAGAGAAGTGCGCGTACTCAGAGCAGCGCGCGCAGCAGACCGATGCATGCGCCGGCCAACAGCACCCAACCGCTGCCGGTACGCGTGAACACGAGCACAGCCGACGCTCCGCCCAAGATAGCCAAGGCGACCGGATCGGGGGCGATGTGGCGCGCCATGACGAGGACCACCGAGGCCATCAGCGCCAGGGACGCCGCGTTCACACCGTCGAGCGCCGACGACCAGCGGCGGGAGCCGCGCAGCGTCGCCACACAGGGCGCGGTGAGGGCCACCCCCACGAAGGCGGGCAGGAAGATCCCGGCCGTGGCGGCGGCCGCGCCGGCGTGTCCGGCGATGAGATAGCCCACGAAGGTGGCGGCCGAGAAGACGGGACCGGGGGTGACCTGTCCCACGGCGATCGCATCGAGCAACTGGGCGTCGGTGAGCACGGCGTGCCGCAGCACGAACTCGCCGCGGAGAAAGGTGAGCAGCACGTAGCCGCTGCCGAAGAGCACGCTGCCGATCTTGGCGAACGAGAGGAAGACGGCGGGCGCGCTCATGGAGGTGGCGGCTGCGACGCCAAGGGCCGCCAGTTCGCGGCGATCGGCGTCGGTATCGGTGTCGTCGTGAATCGTGGTGCGGGCGATCACGAGTGAGGCGAGGATGGCCAGCACCAGCACCGTGATCTCCGATACTCCCGCAAGCACCGCGACGAAGCTGGCCGCCGCCACCAGCGCGGCCCAGCGCGAGCGCACCAGACTGGCGCGCAGTCGCCAGAGCGCCTGCACCACGACCGCCAGCACCACTGGCTGCAGCCCGGCCAGTATCGCCGGCGCGTTCACCCGCGAACCGCCGTGCACGTACGCGATGGCGAGGACCCACACGAGCACGACCGCGGGCACGATGAACGACACGCCGGCCGCCATGAGCCCAGGCCAGCCGGCGCGTCGGTAGCCGATGTGGATCGCGAGTTCGGTGGAGTTGGGGCCGGGGATGAGGTTCGCGGCGCCCACGAAATCCGCGAAGTCGTCGCGGCTGATCCACTGCCGCCGCTTCACGATTTCGTCTTCCATGGCGGCGATGTGCGCGGCCGGTCCGCCAAATGCGGTGAGGCCAAGCCACCCGAACACCCGCGCCACCTCACGCCACGAACCGGCGTCGGCGTGGGGCGCGGCCTGAGGCGTCGGGTCGACCGGAGTTGGCATCCCGCAAAGTGCGGTACCGGCACGCGCCCGGAAAGCACCGCCTGCGCACTTCGGGTGACACACGTTCGCGCGCGTGGTCCCACTGTGGCCGCGTGCTCACACTCCGCGCCGCCGCCCAACTGCTTGCGCAGGCCGACTCCCGCCAGTCGCTGCGCCCGATCGCCCAGGCCATGGGCTTCACCGCCACCCCCACCGCGCTCTCCGCCGATGGGCGCGATCGCCTGCATATCGACGCGCTGGCAAGCAGTGCCGACCTCGTGCGTGGCACGGGGACGCTGCGCCTGCTGTGCGCGGAGCTGGCGCCTCCCACCGATCTCGCCGGCGCCACCGATCCGCGCGAACTCACCAAACGGCTCGCCGCCATGATGCTGGAGCAGGCCCCGGCGCGTCAGTGGTGCCTCATCACGCTCGACGCGCGCCGGCGCACGCTCTGCATTGCCACGGTGTGCCCCCACGGCAACGGTCCGCGCGTGGCCGCGCTCCGCATCGATCGCACGCGCGTGGTCGACTCCGACGCCGACACGCTCCGCACGCTCGCCGCCGTGTCAGAGCCGGATGCACTGCTGCGTCATGCGCGCTTCACCGACATCCTGCGACGCGAAGCGCTGTCGAATCGCTTCTACGGTATTCTGGAGCGCGCCGTGACCACGCTCGCCACCGATGTCACCGGCCCAGCCGCGCAGATCGCGCTCCCTGCCGAACGTCGCGAACTGGCCCTGCTCTGCACGAGCCGGTGCCTGTTTCTCGCATTTCTGGAAGCCAAGGGATGGCTCGACCATCGGCTCGACTTCCTGCTGCATCACACCACCGCGCAGCTCGAAGCCGGCGGCCAGCTGCACCAGCGCCTGCTGCGGCCGCTGTTCTTCGGCACGCTGAACACCCCGCGTCGCGATCGTGCGCCGGCCGCCCGTCGCTTCGGGGCCGTGCCGTTTCTCAATGGCGGGCTGTTTTCCCTGACGCCACTCGAGAAGCGCCATCGCACGCTGCGCTTCAGCGACGATGCGATCGCGCATCTCGTGGGATCGGTGCTCGACCGGCATCGCTTCACGGCGCACGAAGACTCCGCCAGCTGGTCAGAAGCGGCGGTCGATCCGGAGATGCTGGGTCGCGCCTTCGAATCGCTCATGGCCACCGACGAGCGCCGTCGCTCGGGCGCGTTCTACACGCCCCCCGCCCTCGTAGAACAGGTCGTTCGCGATGCCCTCTTCACGGCCCTGCCCGATCTCCCCGCCGATGCGCTCGACGACTCCACCGCGCCGCTCCCGCTCTCGCCCGCAACCACCGACGCCCTGCACCGCCGGCGCATTCTCGACCCGGCCTGCGGCTCGGGTGCGTTTCTGGTGCACACGCTGGAACGACTCAGCACCCTGCTGCGACGCACGCACCTGGCGTCGGCCACGCTTCCTGCCACGCCGACCGCCCCCGACGTACACCACATCCGGCGACAGCTCCTTACGCACAGCATCTTCGGCGTCGACCGCAATCCGGTCGCCGTCTGGCTCTGCGAATTGCGTCTCTGGTTGTCGGTGGTCATCGAATGCGCGGAAACCGACAGCACCCGCGTGCCGCCGCTGCCCAATCTGGATCATCACATCCGCGTCGGCGACTCACTGGCCGGCGGCAATTTCCGATTCGCTCCGCCCAGCGCCCGCACCCTGACCGCGCTGCGCGAGCGCTACACCCGCGCCACCGGCCCGCGCAAACAGTCCATCGCCCTCGCCCTCCAGCGCGAAGAACGGCACCGCGCCATGGCCGCCCTCTCCACGCAGCGCGATGCGCTCCGCGCCGAACGCGCGGCCCTCCTCAGCACGCTCCGGGCGCGCGATTTGTTCGGACAACGTCGCACCCCCAGCCGCGCCGATATCGCGCGTCTCGACGCGCTACGCGGGCAATGCCGCGAACTGTCAACGGCGCGCGCGAAACTCGCCGACGGCGGCGCGCTGCCGTTCCGCTTCGTCACCTACTTCGCCGACGTAGCCGCCGCCGGTGGCTTCGATGTGCTCATCGGCAATCCTCCGTGGGTGCGACCACACGCCCTCGCTCCACGCGAGCGCGAACAGCTGCGCCGCGAGTTCCGCAGCATGCGCGCCGCCACCTGGCACGCCGGTGCCGCCCGCGCCGGCGCCGGCGTGGGCTTCGCATCGCAGCCGGATCTGGCCGTGGCCTTCATCGAACGCAGCCTCGAACTCCTGACCCCCGGCGGTACCCTCGCCCTCCTGGTGCCGGCCAAACTCTGGCGCTCCCTGTC
>CANGXK010000261.1 GCA_947457715.1 Gemmatimonadota bacterium | reverse complement strand
TCGAACACGACGCGACAGCGGTCGTGGCCCATGGGGATGACGACATTCGTCTGCATCTGCCCGAGGTACACGTTGAGCATGATGTTCGGAAACATCCACACGTACACCGCTTCCGGCGTGTCGGTGGTGCCCGGGTGGTAGATCCGATCCGGATTGCCACCATGCACGGGTCGCAGCGGCGCATGCTGGATGGAGAAGTACCGGTGTGGTTCCACGCGGTAGTTGTCCATGTCGAGTTCCTTATGCAGGCCGGGATGCACGACGGGAACGTGGTAGCCCTCGAGGAAGTTGTCCACGTACACCTTCCAGTTGCACGCGATCTCCCAGCTGCGTGAGGTCACGTACTGCATCTGCTCGCAACCGAAGGCCTGCACGCGCTCGGGAATATCTTCCATCATGTCGACGAGCGGTGGCGCCTTGCCGTCAAGGTTCGCGAACACCAGCGGCCCCCACGTGGTGACTTTCACCGGCACCAGTTGCATCTCGGCGGGGCGGAATGATTCCACGCCCTCCATGCCCGGGGCGCGCTGCAGGGTGCCGTCGAGGGCGTAGGTCCAGCCGTGATAGCGACACTGCAGCGTGTTGCGCTTGCCGCAGCCGTGCGCCACCGGACCGGCGCGGTGCAGGCACACGTTGTGGAAGCCGCGCAGCGTCTCGCCGTCGCGCAGCACGACGATACTGTCGTTCCCCACCTCCGCCGTGAGGAACTGTCCGTGTTCGGCAACCTGGTCGATCCGCCCCACGAGCTGCCAGCTGTGCGCGAAGACGCGCTCCCGCTCGAGCTCGAGATACACCGGGTCGTTGTATAAGCGCGCCGGAATCGTCGCGGCGCGCTCAATGTTGGGATCGAAGGGAAAGACAATCGGCATGTTGGAACATACGGTGTTGAGGCCTACTCCCGCGATCAGGGCAACGCGAAAGCCACGTACGTGCCGCCGCTCGGCGCGCCGTTCTTGCCGCCACCGCAGGCGATCACGAGATACTGCTTGCCGTCTACCATGTACGTGCTGGGCGTGGCGTTGCCGGCTGCCGGCAGCTTCGCTTCCCACAAGAGGCGTCCGTTGCTCTTGTCGTACGCGCGGATCTTGTTGTCGTAGGTGGTGGCGGCGATGATCAGCAGGCCGTTCTCCGTCACGATGGCGCCACCGTAATTATCGGTGCCGGTGTTCTTGATGCCCTTGGCGGCCAGCTTGGGATACTCGCCGAAGGGGATCGACCATTTGATGGTGCCGGCGTTCAGATCGATCGCGTTGAGCGTGCCCCAGGGCGGCTTGATGCCGGGATAGCCTTCGTGGTCGAGGAAGATGTCGAAGAACGCCGTGCGGTACGGCAGCATGTACGGCGTCGTGCCCACGAGCGCGGCCGAGTTGTCCGTGCCGGTGAGCAGGTAGCTCACGATGTCGTTCACGGCGCCGCCTTCGAGCGCCGTGCCGAAGGCCGGCATGCGGCCGGTGCCTTCCCTGATGATCGTGGCCAGCTGCTCTTTCGATCGGCGCTTGGCGATGTCCATGAGCGTGGGGCCGGCGGCCGATCCCTGCAGCTTGTCACCATGACAGCCGGCGCAGTTGGCGGCATACAACGACTTGTCGCTGCGCGGGACAAGTTTGAGCAGCCAGGCCATCTCGTTCGAGTTCACATACAGCAGGCCGGTGGTCGGATCGAAGGCGGGACCGCCCCACTCGCCTCCGCCGTCCACACCGGGATAGATGATCGTGCCACGCGTATTGGGCGCGTCGTACGGATGCCCGGTCTTGTACTCCTTGAAGATCTTGAGCGCCGAGGCGCGAGCGGCCGGCGTGCGGCTGGTGAGATCGTTGCGCGTGAGCTGCTGGCGCGCGAACGGGGCCGGCATGGTGGGGAAGAACTGCGTGGTGGCCGGCTGATCCTCGCCGAGCGCGATGCTGGGCATCTTGAGCTCTTCCACCGGGAAGAGCGGCGTGCCCTTCTCGCGCTCGAACAGCCACGTATGGCCCGTCTTCGTGATCTGCGCCACGGCGTCGATCTTCCGACCGCCGCGCGTGATGGTCACGAGCGCCGGTGCGGCCGGCAGGTCGCGATCCCACAGGTCGTGCTTGAGCACCTGATAGTGCCACACGTACTTGCCGGTGCGCGCGTCGAGGGCCAGCACGCTGTTGGCGTACAGGTTGTCGCCGAGGCGGTTGGCGCCGTAGAAGTCGTACGACGCCGAGCCGGTGGCGGCGAACACCATCGCGCGTTTGGTGTCGATCGTGACACCGGCCCAGGCGTTGGCACCGCCGGCGATCTTCCATGCATCGGGCGGCCACGTTTCGTAGCCGGGTTCACCGGGATGCGGAATGGTGTGAAAGCTCCAGCGCAGCTTGCCGGTGTTGATGTCGAACGCGCGAATGTCGCCGGGGGCGCTGGGCAGCGCTTCGGGCACCGAGCTGCCGATGATGAGCAGGTCTTCGAACACCACGCCCGGCGTGCTGGCGCTCACCGAGAGCCCTTCCACCGGGCGGCCGAGGCCCTGACGCAGATCCACCCAGCCGCTGTCGCCGAAGGTCGTGATCGGGCGACCCGTCTTCCGGTTCAGCGCGTAGAGCCGGTTGCGATAGTTGAAGATCACGCGATCGCCGGTCACCACCACGCCGCGATGGCGGAAGCGTGAGGCAGGTGGCGCGCCGTTGTTGGGGTCGAAACGCCAGATCGGCGCCCCGGTGGCGGCGTTGAGCGCGATGACGTGCAGCTTGGGCGTGGTGGCATACATCACGCCGTCGATCACGATCGGATTGGCCTGCATCTCCGAACCCGTGAACGAGTCCTTCGTGTCGTATGTCCACGCCACGCGCAGCTGCTTCACGTTGGCCGGTGAGATCTGGCCCAGCGTGGTGTAGTGCGTGTGCTCCTCGCTGCCCCCGTACACGGGCCAGTCGGCGGAGCGCCCGGTCGTCTGGGCCTGCAGCGTGGTCGCGGCAAGGAGGAGCGGGATCAGGGCGCGGGACATGGAGTGCGGGGCAGAGGACATGGCGTACGATTGCGCTAGCTTACCTGTTGTACAGCGGTTCCTCAACAGGCGATGGCGTGGAGTGCGTATGCGGCGGGTGATTGTAATCGGGGCAGGAGCAGCGGGCTCGATGGCGGCGATCTTTGCTGCGTCGGAAGGCGCGGAAACCCTGCTGATCGAGGGAACGCGGGACGGCGGTCGCAAGATCCTGATCAGCGGTGGCGGGCGCTGCAACGTGCTCCCGCTGCGGGTGGACGAGTCGCGCTTTGTCACCGATTCCTCGCCGAATCTGCTCAAGAAGATCGTGCGGGCCTGGCCGCTGGCCGAGCAGCGCGCCTTTTTCGAGGACACGCTGGGCCTTGTGCGACGGCCTGCTGGAATACGCGCGCAAGCAGGGCGTCCGCCTGCGCATGGAGTCGCGCGTGGTGGACATCGCGCCGGTGAACGGGGCCTGGGAAGTCACCGTCGATGACGGCACCGTGCTCAAGGCCGATGCGGTGATCGTGGCCACCGGTGGTCTCTCGGTGCCGAACACCGGCAGCGACGGCGCGGGGCTCAACATGCTGAAGGCGCTGGGGCACACGATGCACCCCACCTATGCCGCGCTCACGCCGCTCACCACCACCGACGCCGCGTTCAACGGCCTCTCGGGGATTTCGCTCACGGTGTCGCTCACGGCTAAGAGTGCGATGCAGCAGGCCACGTGGCGCGGCGGTTTCCTGTTCACGCACCATGGCTACAGCGGCCCCTCGGTGCTGAACGTGTCGCACGTGGCGGTGCGCGCCCGCGCGGGCCATGCACCAAGCGCGAAAGTGCACGTACAGTGGACCGCGCTCGGCGAGAAGGAATGGGAAGAGGCCCTCAAGCCGCACGGCGCGCGTACCGTGACCGGCGCGCTGCGGGCCGAAATGCCCGACCGGTTGGCCGCCGCCTTGCTGGCCAAGGCCAACGTGGAGCCCACCCGCCCGCTCACCGAACTGCGTCGCGACGAGCGGCTGCGGCTCATCGACATCCTCGTGCGCGGCGATCTGCCGTGGCAGGGCGACGAGGGCTACAAGAAGGCCGAGGTGATGGGCGGTGGCGTGGCGCTGAGCGAAATCGATCCGCGCACGATGGAGAGTCGCCGACACAAAGGCTTGTTCCTGTGCGGCGAAGTGCTCGACGCGTTCGGTCCGATCGGTGGCTACAACTTTCTGTGGGCCTGGGCCACGGGCCGCTCGGCCGGAGTCGCCGCCGCGGCTGCGGCCGTTTGATGTCCCACCGAACAGCAACAGCCTGAACACGGATCCAAAAACGATGGCACTGATCACACCGATAAGCTGTCCTGCGCGTGATTCAGGCCTCGTGGATGAATCGTTTTGCTTATCTGTGTTGTCCGTGATATCCCTTGAAATCCGTGTTCCAGCTGTTGCAGTTGTCGTTACCAGCCCCCACCGTGGTCTCCATGCCCGCTAAGAAGTCCGCCGCCAAGCAAGCGCCCGCGAAGAAGGC
>CANGXK010000260.1 GCA_947457715.1 Gemmatimonadota bacterium | reverse complement strand
TGGCGTCGACGTGACACCGACCGCCATGAAGTTCCGGTTGATGTCGCTCACGGTGAGCACCTGCGCGCCCTTCGTGACCTGCCGGATGTCGCCCTTGAGCGACACGAAATAGAGATTGCGTGCGCCTTCGTTCTCGACGTTGAAGTACACGCCGCTCGCGTCGGATGCCCACAGCATGCCGCTCGGGGAGCGATCAAGCGTGGCGGTCAGCGCCCGCGCGTTCCGTCCGTCGGCATCCATCACGTAGAGCGTGGCATCCTTCCAGGTCGCGTCGGTGCTGTCGTATCCCGTGTAGGCGATGAAACGCCCGTCGGGCGACGGTACCGGCGAGTTATCCGGCCCGTTGCGCGTGGTCAACGCGCTCACCGCACCGGTGGCGATGTCGACCTTGTAAATGTCGCTCTGGCGCCATGCATACTCGGCGCCGGCCACGCGCAACGACGTGAACACGAAGCTCTTGCCGTCGGGCATCCACGTGGTGCCGTTGGTCGCCCAGTCACCGCTGGTGATCTGCCGCGGCGTGCCACCATCGGCGGGCACGGTGAACAGCTGTCGCAATCCATCTTCGAGGAACCCTTCCCGGTCGGCGCGATACTTCACTTTCGTGACGACGCGCGGCGGCTCGGTCCACTTCGCCCCTTTGGGCGGGGTCGGCATCGCGATGCGCCAGGAGTCGGTGCCGCGCACCAGCATACCGAACGCGAGCGTCTTGCCATCGGGCGACCACTCCACGTCGGACGGCGATTCCGTCAGGCGCGTGATCTGCGTCGTCGCGCCCTCGGCGTCCATGTAGCGCACCCAGAGTTGCGCGCCGCCCGGCTCACCCGGAGCCACGTAGGCAATGCGCGAACCGTCTGGCGACCATTTCGCGTCGGATCCCTTCACCAAAAAGCGGTTCTTCGTGCCGTCGGCGTTCATGATCCACACCGACGACTCCCGCTTGTCATTCAGCTGATCGATCCACGTGCGCGTGTAGATGATCTGCCGCCCGTCGGACGAGAGCGTTGGCGCCGACACGTCCTCCCAATTGAAGTAGTCGGCGACGGTGAGGCGATCCGTTGGTACAGCGGCCGGCGTGGCTTGCGCGGGCAGTCGCGTCGACGCCAATGGCAGCAATGCGGCGATGCAGAGGGGCGCCACGCCCAGCAGGGCGCGGGTCGAACGGGTGATCAGCGCGGACATGAATTCCTCCCAGAGACGGCACGAAAACAAAAACGCCCCCAATGCTGGGGGCGAAGCGACGAATTGGCAACCACGACCGGGTGCGCGGAGGTGATCAGCGCTGGACTGAATCGGCGAAGGCGAGGAGCGAATCACGCATGGCGACGCCAGCACCGTCCACGAGACGACGCACACCCTTCCACTGCCGGATCAGCGATGACCGCTCGGTAATACGGGTCTCGACCACGCGACGCTTGGAAGTGCTCGCATGTACCATCCGTCCTTCGCCCACATAAATGCCGATGTGCGAGATCCGCTTGCCCGATCCGAAGGTGAGCAGGTCGCCGGGTTTGAGTGCCGTCAGCTCCTTGGGGACTTCCTGTCCGACCGTCGCCTGCTTCTGCGCGGTGCGGGGAAGCCTCACGTCGAGTGCGCCCATGACGTACTTCACGAGGCCACTGCAATCGAGCGCGAGGTTCGGCTTGGTGCCGCCAAGCTTGTAGCGCGTCCCGATCTGGCCGCGCGCCTTCGACACAATGGAGTCACGAAGGCTCTGCGCCGATGCGCTCCAAGCGGCAAACGGTTTCCGGGACTCGAGCTTCTCCACCATCTGTGCTTCAGCACGCGGGGCGATCGCGACGAGCGCGGCGCACAGGCTGAGCGAACGCAGTTGGCGAGAGAATGTGATCACGATTCGCGGTGCACGGGGGGCGAGGTCGGTCCGGAGGGAGGAACCTAGCCCAACCGTTGCCGTCACGCTACCGGTCCGTATCGCACTACGGGAATTGTTCGGGTCGCCTTCTCCCCCTCTGGCTGACTATCGGATGCCGAGCGCCTTGTGGGTCTGCACGGAGAGTCGCCACCGGGGGTGCGCCAGGCAGTAGGCCAGGGCCGCCGCCGTGTTCTCGGCCGCGCGGGGGCCATCCATGGGTTGCAGCAGGAAGTGACGGAAGTGGAGCCCCTCGAAGCGCTCGGGGAGCGCCGTGGGCTGCGGGAAGACCAGTTTGAGTTCGTCGCCCTCGGTCAATACCAGCGGGGCCAGGGCCTTCGGACTGACACAGATCCAGTCCAGGCCCTTGGGCGGCACCTGGGTGCCGTTCGTTTCCACCGCGATCTCGAAGCCCACGGCGTGCAGCGCCGCCACCGCGTCATCGTCGAGTTGCAGCAACGGCTCGCCGCCGGTGCAGACCACGAACGGACGGACATCGGCCGGTGCGTCGGCGGGCCAGCGGCTCTTCACGAACGCGGCCAATTCGGTGGCTGAGGTGAACTTGCCGCCGTCCGGGCCAACGCCGACGAAGTCCGTATCACAGAACGTGCAGACGGCGGTGACCCGGTCGGCTTCCCGACCCGTCCACAGGTTGCAGCCGGAAAAACGACAGAACACGGCGGCGCGCCCCGCCTGCGCTCCCTCGCCTTGCAGGGTGTAGAAACACTCACGAACAGTGTAGGCCATGAATCAAACTCCGGGGGCGTACGCGATTGGATCGGCCGACCCCGCCTCAGCAAATCCGCGCAAGCGGAGCTGGCAGGCGTCGCAATGCCCGCAGGCCGTACCCTCGGGGGCCGGATCGTAGCAGCTCGTCGTCATCGCGTAATCCACGCCGAGCGCCTGACCAAGACGGACGATGTCCGCCTTGCTGAGGTGTTGCAGGGGGGCGTGGATCGTCAGTCGCTGCGTGCCCTCCACGCCGGCGCGGGTGGCCAGATTCGCCATCTGTTCGAACGCTGCGATGTATTCCGGGCGGCAGTCGGGGTAGCCCGAGTAATCCAGCGCGTTGACGCCGATGAAGATGGCCTGCGCGTTCAGCGTTTCAGCCCAGGCAAGCGCGAACGACAGAAAGATCGTGTTTCGCGCCGGCACGTAGGTGACGGGAATCTCGTCGGTCGGATGTTCGACGTCCCGGTCTTTGGGGACGTCCACGTCGGCCGTCAGGGCGGATCCGCCCCACTGCCGCAAATCGATGTCGACCACTACGTGCTTCTCCACGCCATGCGCCGCGGCGACCCGGCGGGCGGCCTCGATCTCCAGCGAATGGCGCTGCCCATAGCGGAACGTCATCGCATACGGCGTATACCCATCGCGTCGCGCCACGGCGAGCACCGTGGTGGAGTCGAGGCCGCCCGACAACAACACCACAGCGGGACGTGACGGCGGCGTGGCGTCGGGCACGTTGGCGTCAGACGACGCGGACATGGTCGAGGAAGCAGACATTTTTGAAAGATAGCGGATTAGCTTGCCCCGATGACCGATTTGCTCACGGATCCGCAGGCGTGGATTTCCCTGCTGACGCTATCCATGCTCGAGGTGGTCCTCGGCATCGATAATATCATTTTCATCTCGATCCTTGCCGGGAAGCTGCCGCCGGCTGACCAGCCGAAGGCCCGGCGCTTCGGCCTCATGGGCGCCTTCCTATCGCGTGTCGCGCTGCTCCTCTCGATCACCTGGGTCATGCGGCTCACCGAGCCGCTTTTCACCATGGCTGGACGGGCAGTCTCCGGTCGTGACCTGATCCTGCTTCTCGGCGGCCTGTTCCTGATCGCCAAGGCCACCATGGAGATTCACAGCAAGCTCGAAGGCCCCGAGGCATCGTCCACCAGCACGCGCGGCGGACGCTCGCTCTGGGCCACCGTCGCGCAGATCGCAGTGATCGACATCGTCTTCTCGCTCGACTCCGTGATCACCGCCGTCGGCATGGCCGACAGCGTGGTGATCATGATCGCCGCGAACGTCATCGCGCTCGGCGTGATGCTCCTTGCCGCGTCGCCGATCAGCGACTTTGTGGACGAGCACCCGACGGTGAAAATGCTAGCGCTGTCGTTCCTGGTTCTCATCGGCACCAACCTCGTGGCCGAGGGGTTCGGCCAGCACATCGCGAAGGGCTATACGTACATGGCGATGGCCTTCTCGGTCATCGTGGAAATGCTGAACATTCGCGTGCGCAAAAAGGCCGAGGTCGTGAAGCTGCATGGCGTGCCGCAGCCGCCTGACGCGGAGTAGCGGGGCACGTCCGCCGGATACGTAACAGTCGGCTAACACTGACGAGTGTCCTCCGTTGGGGACACTCGTCGGCACTTGGGCCTGTGTATCGGGAAACTCGCGTCGTGCCTTTCGTGCCGGTCGGCATCGGTACACCGTTCAAGGCCATCGAGCATTCCCTGGGTCACGTACGCGCGTCGAACCTTGTTGGGACGGGCGGGGTAGCTCCAGACATCTTACTCGCGGGGGCGCCTCCGAGCGTTAACTTCGCATCGCGCGCCGTGCGCACCGCTACCGGTGGCGCACTGTCGATATCTCTCAGG
>CANGXK010000259.1 GCA_947457715.1 Gemmatimonadota bacterium | reverse complement strand
GACGGACCCGTCGCAGCCGAAAGAAATCGCCTCGTTCGATCGCGGCCCGGTGGACTCCACCCGCATGGCGATGGGCGGTTCGTGGTCGGTGTACTGGTACAACGGCTCGATCGTGAGCTCGGAAATCGCCCGCGGTCTCGACGTGGCCGAGCTCGTGCCCAGCGAGTTCATCTCGCAGAACGAAATCGACGCCGCGAACACGGTGAAGTGGGACTACCTGAACGCACAGGGTCAGCCGAAGATCTCGTGGCCGCCCAGCTTCGCGCTGGCGAAGGCGTTCACGGATCAGCTGGAGCGGAAGGGATGCGTGGCGCCGGCGAAGATCTCCGAGATCCGCTCGTCGATCTCGAGCGCCGAGAAGACGTCGGGCGCGGCGCGTAACGCCACGCTGACCAAGCTCGTGACGGATGTTGAAGCCAACCGCAGCTGCGACCCGAAGAAGACGGACCTGCTGAAGAAGGCGCTGCAGGATCTGCAGACGCTGGCGATGTAAGCCTGCCGGCCTCGTGAACGAAACAGCCCCCGGTCCTGCAGAGGATCGGGGGCTGTTTCGTTTCGTCGGTTGGCACGTCGGTTGAATGCGCGTTACACTTTGCGGACGAACTCCGACTTGAGCTTCATCGCACCGATGCCGTCGATCTTGCAGTCGATATCGTGATCGCCATCCACCAGGCGAATGTTCTTGACCTTCGTGCCGACTTTCACCACGAGCGACGTGCCCTTGATCTTGAGATCCTTGATCACGGTCACCGTATCGCCATCCGCCAGCGGGGTGCCATTCGCATCGCGGATGCCTGCCGATGCCTCTGCCTCCTCGCTGCCCGTCGAGGACGTCGACGACCACTCGTGGGCGCATTCCGGGCATACGTACAGGGTTCCCTGCTCGTACGTGTACACGGACTGGCAGATGGGGCACGGCGGCAGCGTCGAGTCGTCGGTCATGAAATCCTGAGGCGTGAGTGGGGATCTCGGAATCTATATCCCTGCGAGCACGAGACCGCCCCGGGCAAGCTGGACAGAAAGGACCGGATATGAATAGAAACTGGCGACTCCAGCTTGAACGGATAGGAGCCGATAGGAGCGGAGAAGAACGGATTCGTCCCGTGTGCTGGTGGCGTTTGAGGTATATCCGCGAGCGCAGATGCTTTGTTCTTTTCAAATGAACCGAGATGGCGGGAGGGGGCGACCACGCGCGCAGAACACACGGAGCGAATCCGCTGCTCTCCGCTCCTATCGGCTCCTATCCGTTCAAGCAGGAATCGCATATTTCTGTTCTTATCCGTTCACGTGGGAAGCCCGCGTTCGTGCGACGACTCGACCCGTACCCGGAGTGACCGATGGCCTCGGATCTCAGCTTCGTTGAGTATGTGCGCGACCAGATGCAAGGTGCCGGCGCTGTGACGCTCAGGAAAATGTTTGGCGAGTATGCGCTGTACGTCGACGAGAAAGTGGTCGCGCTGGTGTGCGGCAATCAGCTGTTCGTGAAACCGACCGCGGCGGGTCGTGCACTCCTTGGCACCGTAACGGAGGGACTGCCGTACCCGGGTGCCAAGCCGCAGTTGCTGATAACCGAACAGCTCGAGGATCAGCAGTTGATCGTCGAACTGATGCGGGCCACGGCGGCGGAGTTGCCGGCGCCGAAGCCGAAGGCCGCGAACAAGGCCCGCTGACCCCCCGAGAACTTCAGAATGGAGCAGTACCATGACGAATGCCTGGCACGTGCTGGTGACGTATGCGTCCGGATTCGAAGCGGACTTGGCGATCGCCCGACTGGAGTCGGCCGAGATTCCGGCGATGCGCGATAGCAACGATACGGTCGGGATTTTCGGCCCGGGCTTTCAGGGGGCAACGGCGCGTGGCGTGTCCGTGCTAGTGCCAGAGGCGTTCGTCGACGAGGCGCGCGAGCTCCTGGAGGACGTGGCGATGGTTGATGAGGCCGAGGACGATCAGTCCGAGCGCTAAATTCGCGGTCGCGCGCCAGTCACTCCAATCATTCTCCCGCATTTACGAGGTAACCGGCGCCTATGGCACGCTCGTGTAAATCAGGCGTGGTCTACATGGGGGTCGGCTCGCACGTCGTGGCCATTCAGGCGACGCCGGGTGGTGAACTGTTCTGCCTGGATGCATCGTCGGGACAGATCGTGTGGCATAACAAGCTCACGGGGCTCGGTCTTGGCATCGTCGCGTTCACGGGATCGGCCGAGAGCGTCGCGCAGGCGGCCGCCATGGCTGCGCAGGTCGCGGCGACCACGGCCGCCACGGTATAGTCCACAGCTTCGTCTGCCTCGGTGATAGCTTTCAGTGTCGCACCCGCGTAATTCAATTTCGCCCTGAGCCCGTCCCGATGCAGAAGAAGCGTGCAGTAGTCCTCCAGCAGGAGTGGGGCGGAAAGCCCTGCGATCATCCCGCATTCGCCAAGGAATACGACCTCGGAGCGCGCACGGGGAACTACATCTGCACGCAGTGCGGTAAGATCTTCACGTTTCGCGAGAAGGCTGAGATCGTTGGTGTGCGTCCTGCCGAGTAGCTCAGCCGCTGCAAGTGAATGTGCGCGGGACGGGCACCAGTGACGAAACGAGTCGATGGCGTTTGATCTGGCGATCAATGGAGAACACGGCCAAGCTGACGTCGATCCTCACGTACCATGTCCTCCCGGGTAAGGTTCTCTCGAAGGACATCGCGGGCAAGACGTTGCAGGTGAGGACGGTGCAGGGCTCCGATGTCGTGAGCGACGCGGTCATCATGCCGCCGCCGACGGCGTAATTGCCCGGAGTGACTCTCGCGATCTGTTGAAGAACTGATCACGCCTCTATGCTTTCTGTCTGATATATTCACACATGCCGACACTCTGGCTCGATGCCGATGCCGCCCCGCGCGATGTGAAAGAGGTGTGCTACCGGGCCTGCGATCGTCTCTCGCTGGAGACTATTCTGGTGGCGAACCAGCGGCTCGTGCTCCCGGTGGGCTATGCCAAGCTCTCGGCGGTGCGCGTGGATGGCGGCGCTGATGTGGCCGACGCGTACATCGCGTTGCATGCCGTGGCGGGCGATGTCGTGATTACGGCCGACATTCCGCTGGCGGCAATTCTGGTGCCGAATCGGGTCTACGTGATCGATCCGCGTGGCGAGCTGTACACCGTGGAGAGCATCGGCGAACGGCTCTCGGTTCGCAATTTCATGGAAGGATTGCGCGGATCAGGGGTGGAAACGGGCGGGCATGGCACGTACGGCGCGCGCGAGAAGCAGCAGTTCGCCAATGCCCTCGATCGCGTGCTAGTGAAGGCATTGCGTGCCTGATCCGCGGCCGTAAAATCAGCAGATGCTGATTTTCCGTCGTGCCCCGACTCTTGCCGTCGCCGCACTCACATTGGCGATGCCGCTGTCCGCTCAGCGTCCGGTCGCCTCGAGTGAGTACCTGTATCTGTGGACGGCATCGGCCGACAGCAGCGGGCCGGATTTCCTCGCCGTGTACGACATTCGCGACAAGGCCACGGCTGTACGCTACGGCGCCTTGGTGACCACGGTGGCGGTGCCCGGGCGCGGCAACGGACCGCATCACACCGAACACGACATGCCGGCCGACAATCGTTTGTTCGCGAACGGATTTCGCACGGGACAGTCGTTCGTGTTCGACCTGACCAATCCCCGGGCGCCGCGCGTCGCGGAACACTTCGGCGATATCGCCGGGCTGATGCATCCGCACAGCTTCTGGCGTCTGCCGAACGGCAATCTGCTGTCGACGTTTCAAATGCAGCACGATTCGGCGGGTATGGCTCCGGGTGGTCTCGTGGAGCTGACGCCGCGCGCCACACTGGTGCGGTCGTCGTCGGCCAATCGCGCGCCGGCCAGTCGCAGCGATCGTCCGTACTCGGCGGCGATTCTGCACGACATGGATCGCGTGGTCGTGACCACGACGGACATGGACAAAGCTGATTCCACGCGCAACGTGCAGCTGTGGCGCTTGTCCGATCTGTCGCTGCAGCACACCATCGTGCTCCCCGACGGGCCCCACTCGGAGGGCTATCGCAGCGCCGAGCCGCGGGTGTTGAGCGACGGCAAGACGGTGCTGGTGTCAACGTTCAACTGCGGACTGTTCCTGCTCAATGGCCTGACGAGTACAACGCCGAGTGCGCGCCTCGTCGCGTCGTTTCCCCGCAAGCCGGGCACGAGTTGCGCGGTGCCGGTGGTGGCGGGGAAGTACTATCTCATCACCGTGCCGGCGTGGAGCGCGGTCGTGGTGCTCGACGTGTCCGACCCGTCGCATCCGCGCGAAGTGAGCCGCGTGACGCTCGGCGCGGATGACGTGCCGCACTGGATCGGGATCGAGCCGAACCACCGTCGCGTGGTGATTACCGGCTATCAGGCGATGAAGACGCGGGTGCTGTTGGCCACCTTCAACGAGAGGACCGGTGCGCTCGCCCTCGACGAGCGCTTTCGTGCCGAAGGGAGCACCGAAGCCGGTATGCG
>CANGXK010000258.1 GCA_947457715.1 Gemmatimonadota bacterium | reverse complement strand
GATGACGCCGTCGCCGCCGAAGCGTTCATCGCCATCGACCATGACGCGCTGCATTCGCTGTGGCTCACGATGGTGAAGGACGTGGTACAGCGCGCCACGCTCACGCTGCCCACCGACCCGGCCATGCGTCGCGGCGGACGTCGCGGCTTTCACACCGAATCACTGGGACACATGCTGGCGACCATGCAGATCGTGGCGCGCTCGCATCCTGGCGCCTCCTGGTAGGCTGCCTACCATGCTGAGTCCAGACGACGTGTACGGGGTGCTCAACACGGTGATGGACCCCGAGGTCCCGGTCATCAGCGTGGTCGAACTGGGCATCGTGCGCGATGTGGCCATTCAGAACGACGCGGTCACGATCACGATCACCCCCACGTACTCGGGGTGCCCCGCCATGCGCGAGATCGAAGCCGACATCCGCACTGCACTGCTCGAGCGCGGCGTGCGTGATGTGAGCGTGAAGCTGGTGCTGTCTCCCGCGTGGACCACCGACTGGATCGGTCCCGAGGCGCGCGAGAAGCTCCGCGCCTATGGCATTGCGCCGCCAGGGCGCGCCGAGCCTCAAGGGCTCATCACGCTGACGCGCGCCCGCGTGGCGGTGCAGTGTCCGTTCTGCGGCTCGAACGACACGCGCCTGCAAAGCGAATTCGGCAGCACGGCGTGCAAGGCGATTCACGTATGCCATTCGTGCAGGCAGCCGTTTGATGAGTTCAAGGCGCTCTGAACCGACACGATGAACCGCGCTTCGTAATGCATCACACGCGCGGAGCCGTCGGGCGACCCCAACCGCCGGCTACACGGTCAGGAGCGCTTCGATTTCCGTGCGGATCGACTCCACGCCGGGCACGACGGCCTCAAGCAGCACCGTATGGTACGGCACCGGGATATCCATCGGCGCCAGGCGCCGGACCGGCGCATCGAGGTGCCAGAACGCCTCCTGCGCCAGCACGCCGGCGATCTCGGCGCCGAACCCGGCCGTCATGTTGTCCTCGTGCACGATCAGGCAGCGGCCCGTTTTCCGGACGGAGGCCAGCACGGCCCCGCGGTCCCAGGGGGCGATGGTCCGCAGGTCGATCAATTCCACCCGATCGCCGAACGCCCCAGCTGCCTCGTCGCACCGATGCACCATCGCGCTCCACGACACCACCGTAAGGTCCGTACCCTCGCGCACCACGCGCGCCTTGCCGAACGGGAGCACGTAGTCGTCACCCGGATAGCGGGCCGTGCCGTCGCCGGTCATGAGCAACGAGCGATGCTCGAAGAAGATGCTCGGGTTGGGGCTCCGCATGGCGGCGCGCAGCAGCCCGACCGCATCCGCTGCATTCGAGGGCATTGCCACCTGCCAGCCGTACGCGTGCGCAAAACGCACTTCGTCGCTGAGGCTGTGCCACGGATCGCCCACATCCTTGCCGAAGCCGCCCGGCATGCGCACCACGATCGGCGCGGCGAACCGGTTCGCCGTGCGCCACCGCATCGTGCCGGTGTTGTTCAGCTGCTCGGTCGCCGGGTCGGCGTACTTGCGGAACTGAATTTCGGCCACCGGCATCAAGCCGCTGATCGCCATCGCGACAGCGCGACCGATGATGCCTTCCTCCGAAAGACTCGTGTCGAACACGCGCGCGTTGCCGAACTGCTTCTGCAGTCCTTCCGTCACGAGGTGCACGCCACCCTTGCGACCCACGTCTTCGCCGAACACCACGACCTTCGGATTGATCGCCAGTTCATGGCGCAACGTGCGACGAATCGCTTCGGCGTAGCGCAGCAATTCGCCGTCATCGCTCGGCACGTCGGTGCCGGGCAGCGCAGCGCGCTCGGCGCGCGACAAACCACCCATCGCTTCGGCCACCTCGGGTGACTCGTCGGCCATCACATGCTGTGCGATCGTGGCGGGATTTGGGATGCCACGGGCACGCGCTTCCTCGAGTCCGGCGGTGATGTCACGCGCCACCTCTGCTTCGAGCTCGGCCCAGGCGGCGGCGGACATGAGCGCCGGCACGAGATAGTCATGCAGCTTCGGCAGTGGATCGCGCGCCAGGTCGGCCGCGATCTCGTCATCGGTGCGATAGCCCTTCTGGTTGTCGGGCCCTGAGTGACTGCACAGGCGCGGCACCGTGAGTCGTACCAACGCCGGTCCTTCACCGCTGCGGACGTGCGCCACCGCTTCCTGCAGCAGGCCGGCCGCCTCGTGCGGATCGGTGCCGCTGCCGTTACGGATGAACAGGTTCGTGAACGACGCGAGATTGCGCGCGATGTCGCCGCCGGGCGTCTGCATGTCGCCGCGTACGCTGATGCCGAGATCGTTGTCTTCGATGTAGAAGAGCATCGGCAACTTGAGCGTGGTGGCCATCGTGAGCGACGCCCAGAAACCACTCGTCGCCACCGAGGCGTCACCGCCCAGCGCCACGCTCATGCAGCCGGCGTAGCTCGCGTCGCCCAGGCTGTCGCGATGATACGTGATCGACTGCGCCCACCCCGCCGCGGGGGTGTACTGCGAGCCGACGTCACCCGACATCGGGAGCACGGTGCATCCCGCTTTGTTCGGCAGGTTGCACACCACGCCGATATCGCGACCGTCGCTGAATCCACCGGCGCGGCCAAGCGGGCTGCCGAAGGCATCGGGAATCGACAGGCCAACCGAGAGCAGAAACGGACGCGAACGATAGTAGGCACCGGCGCCGTCGTGCATGCCGTCGATCAGCGATCCGAGAATCACCTGCGCCATGTCATGGCCGCGCGCTGAGAACTGGTACAGCACCAGATGCTCGCGCGGTACGGAATTGCGCAGGCGATTCGTCGTCTCTTCGACCTCGTCGATCGAGCGGGACGCGAGGGTGTTGTAGGCGATGCGACGCCAGTCGAACCCGGCGCGGGGAGTCGTCAGCGAAGCAGACGAGGCGCGGGTGACTGGCCGGACAGCGGGCTTGGCAGGCATAGCCTACTAATCTGCCGAACCGGCCCCGAGATCGGGAGCGGAGACGCCATCATTGCGTGAACTCGACGCCGATGGTGCTCGCCAACATGTGGCCAGCCGTGCTCGTCCGGCCGCGCGCACCCGTTGGCGAGTGCAGGACGTGCAAATCCGAGGACGAAGCCGTGAAGCGTGTCCGTCACCCTTCGGCGTGGTGAGAATGGTATTTTTCGGCATGTCC
This sequence comes from Gemmatimonadota bacterium, assembly GCA_947457715.1. The sequence continues at coordinate 1,320 of CANGXK010000258.1, read as the reverse complement.
TCACCCACTCCCTCTCTTCTGATCGACCAGCGTGAAGGTGTCCTCACCCTGACGCTCAACCGCCCCGACGTCCTCAACAGCTTCAATCGCGAGATGGCGGCCGGGCTCCTCGCGGCGCTCGATGCCGCCGCGGGCGATGCGGCGGTGCGCGCGATCGTGCTGACCGGAGCCGGTCGTGGGTTCTGCGCCGGCCAGGATCTGGCCGAAGCACTGCCACACGGCGACGGTCCGATGCCGGACATCGGCGAGATCGTGAAGAGCTGCTACAACCCGATCATCCGCGCCATTCGCACCATCGAAAAGCCGGTGCTGTGTGCCGTCAACGGCATCGCGGCTGGAGCGGGTGCGAATCTGGCCTTCGCCTGCGACCTTACGATCGCCGCCGACGACATCAGCTTCGTGGAGAGCTTCGCGAAACTCGGCCTCATTCCCGACACCAGCGGCACGTTCTTCGTGCCGCGTCTCGTGGGGACGCAGCGCGCCACGGGCATGTTCTTCCTGGCCGAGAAGATACCGGCCTTGAAGGCGAAGGAGTGGGGATTGATCTGGGACGTGGCTCCCAAGGCGGAGCTCATGAGCACCGTGCAGGCGATGGCCGCGTCGTTCGCCACGCAGGCCACGCGCGGGTTCGGGCTCACCAAGCGTGCGATGCTGACCAGCTTCTCGAATACCCTCGACGAACAGCTCGAGGTCGAAGCGCAGGCGATGCACGAAGCGGGACGCACGGCCGACTACGAGGAAGGCGTGCGCGCGTTCCTCGAGAAGCGGGCGCCCGTGTACCGCGGAGCATGAACGACATGATGACGGACGCGGACAAGACGGTGGTGGGTGTGGTCGGTGCCGGCGCGATGGGCGCCGGCATCGCTCAGGTGGCGGCCGTACACGGACACGTGGTCGTGCTGGCCGATGCGCAGCCGGCGTCGATCGCGCGCGCGCGGTTGGGACATGCGAAGGCGTTGGCCCGCGACGTGGAGAAGGGGCGTCTCACGCGCGCGCAGGCCGATGCTGTGCTGGCGCGCATCACGTATGTGGACGGCGTGAGCCCGGAGCAGTTGGCGGCCTTCGCCCCGTGCGGCTTTGTGATCGAGGCGATCATCGAGCAGCTCGCGGCCAAGCAGCAGCTGTTGCGCGCACTCGAAGGGATCGTGGCGCCGACGGCCATCCTGGCGTCGAACACGTCGTCGCTGTCCATTGCGGCGCTGGCCGGCTCGTGCACGAACACCGAGCGCGTGGTCGGCGTGCACTTCTTCAATCCGGCGCCGGTCATGCCGCTGGTGGAGATCATTCCGGCGATCACCACGTCCAACGCGGTGATCGCCG
>CANGXK010000257.1 GCA_947457715.1 Gemmatimonadota bacterium | reverse complement strand
TTCCTATCCGTTCAAGCAGGAATCGTCGGTTTCCGTTCGTATCCAAGCCGCACAAGATCAGCAGCACCCGCACGGTCTCAATTATGCGTTTCACTGCGCTCGCCCGCGAACACGCGAACATATTCCAGGTCCAGTGCACCACCCGCGGGCACGGCCGTCCACCGCGCCAACAGTTCCGCTCGCCGTGCGCGCACACGCCCGAGTTCCTCATCGGAGAGCGGCCGCAACCCGTGCGGCATCTTCCTGCCCACGGCCAGACGCGATGCCACGTACTGCTCAGCCTGCGCCTGAAACGCCTCCGCGGTCATCGCCTCACCCTGCCGACGCTCGGCGTCGAAGAAGCCCACGATCAGCTCCACCACCAAGGCTTCGTCGGGGATCGGTCCGCGCGGCCAGGGGTTGGCGAAGTCGGTGATCTCCCATCCGTCGGCCAACAGCCCATAAAAACCCTGACGAAAGCCGAGCGTGCCTTCGACGGCGTAATGCGTGAGATCGTGGGCCGGCATCACGAGTGCGGTCGATCCATTCTGCCGCTGCCACGTGACCGAGCCGTCGCGGCGCGTACAGGTGAGCGACGCCGAGCCGTCAGGGTGACGCTTGAGGCGGATGTGCAGATCGACCGTGTGTGCGTCGGCCATTACGGAATGGGGCTCAGGCCTAGGGATACGAACGAAAACATGCGACGCGGGCTTGAACGGATATGAGCGGAGAAGAGCAGATACAAATCGATCAAATCAAACAAAACAAATCAATGATCGTGCCTACTCGTGAGCACCATCACCTGATCATCCCACGGAGCGAATCCGTTGCTATCGATTGTTATCCGTTCGTATCCGTTCAGGCCCGCGTCGCATGTTTTCGTTCCTATCCCAGCTGTTCCTATCCCAACAGGCGCGTTCATCACCACTGCTGTCCAAACGTGACCAGGGCCTTCCACGGTGCCGCCTGATCCACCTTGCGCGTGGCACCAACAAACACGCCGCCCGAGAACAGACGCAAGCCTGCCGTGAGCGACGCGCGAATGCCATCAGTCGGTCGCGCCACCGGTGCCCATAACGCGAGCAGCGTCGTGTCGGTCGGCGCGCCGAGTCGTTCGATGCTCGTTCGGGCCGGCGCGGTCGGGGCATCCGCCCAGCCACTCTGCACACCGACACTCAAGCCCGGGGCGAGCGCCAGAAGCAAGCGCCCCACGCGAATTGGCTGACGGAAATATGGACTCGTGTAGTGCAGCGAGGCGCGAAGCACCGCCGCGCGCGAGCCGGCGAACTCCTTGTCTTCGTAACCCGGCAGATTCTGGAACTTGCCCAGCTCGAACAGCTGTTGCGGCGGAATGCGCGAGCCGAACACCGCGCCCACGTCACCGCGCGCCAGCGCGACGAACGGACCGAACGGCTTGCGGGCCGTGGCGCGAATTTCAGCCCGCTGCCACTGCAGCGTGCCATCGCCGCGCTCGTACGAGAGCCGCGCGCCGACACCCGGCTTGGCGAATTCGGCGCTGAAGTCGGGGTGCCATTCGACGAGCGCGGCACTACGCAGATAGCGGCCTTCATCAATGCGGCGATTCTCGCGGTATGCATCGCCACCGAACGGGCTGCGCACATACGAGGAAGGACGATAGCGATCGTCGGCCACGCCGAACTCCACGCGCGTGAGCAGGCGGCGCGCACCGAGCGTGCGCACGGCGGCAATCGTGGCGCTGCGACGGTCCACGTAGTCGTACGGGTCCCGCGAGGCGAACAGGGCGGCGATCGTGTTGCCCGAATCGAGCGGCACACGGAAATCGTTCGTGTTGTCGAGCGAGCGACCACCGCGGACTTCCATCAGCGTGCTGCCGCGCTGCCGCTCCACCGACAGTCGGCCGCGTGGCGTGCCCTCGGCCCACGCCCAGCCGGCATTGGCGCGCACCACCACCCCAGGCGCGAGATCGCGCAGCGACCACTTGAGGCCCGTGCCCGTGTATACGCCTTCCACGCGATTGAAGTGGAACGCATCGCTGGCGCGCGGCACCGTGTAGTCGAGGCGCGGCGCGCCGGTAGAGCGCCAGCGGTCGGGGCCGATATCGTTGAAATCGTCGGAGTGCATGCCGACCGAGAGCGCGCCGACATCGGCTTGCCACGCGCCGTAGCGACCGAGCGAATCGGTGCCCGCGAAGCTCAGTCGGCGACGGGAGCGCGCGCGCAGGGAGTCGGCGGAGGCCAGCGTACGTGCGTCGAGCACCGTATCATTCACGTCGAGCTGCGAGAAGCGCGAGACGATGCGGATCACCGCGCGGCCGTCACCGAGTATCGGCAACGTCGCCTGCAGCTCGATCCGCTGCTTCGCCGGCAACCAGAATTCGCCGTAGCGTTCGCCGTTTTCGTATTCTACGAAGGCGACCGCGTCACCGAGCGATTCAACCAACCCGCGGCGTGGTCCGTTCACGCGAAGAAAGCGCCCGCGCAAGCGTACCAGCGTGCCGCGCGAGGCATCGAGGTCCATCTCGCCATCGAAGAGCACCAGCGCACCCTTGACATTGGGGAGCGGCTGCACACGCACGTGCGCAATGGGAATGACACGATCGCCGGCGCGCACCGTGACGATCGTGTCGCCACCGGAGTAGCGGTAGTACTGCTCGCGATCGACGGCGAGCGGATGAATCGCCGGGAGCGTATCGGCGCCGTCGGAGCGTGTACTGGCGCGACCCGGAACCGTTCGCTGCGACGAATTCGAACGCACGCGCAAGCGATTCCCGTATAGCACAGGATTGAGCCAACCGGTCTGAAACACCGACAGCATCGAGTTATTCGGCCCTGTCTGCTGCGCGCGGTAACCGACGATGTGCTGATCGTAGAAGCCGGTGCGATTCCATTTCAGCGTACTCGCCACTTGCTCCACCGCAGCCACCGCCTCGTTCCCCTCTTCGCGTCGCAGCAGCACCGAGATCTCCGTCTCGACGTTCGACCGAAAGCTGATCAACGACGGCGGCAGCACATTCCGCTTACTGGCATCGGCCAACAGTTCGCGGAGCGCGCGCGGTGCGGTGGCCGTGGTGGTATCGACTTGCGCGGCGACGGCGCGAGGTGCGTAGAGCGACGCGATCGGCAACGCCAATCGGAACACCCATGCACCGTTGGCAACGAGTGACGAAAGAATTCGCATGCCACATGGTAGGCAGGGGTGCAACGGATGGTGAACCCCCAGACCGTCCTTAGCGGTCACTGAGTAGGATCTGTTACGGCTTGAGCTGCTGTACACGCTCGGCTGCCGCCGTCCAGTCATGCACGGCGTCATCGAGTTCTTCGCGGGTATCGTCGAGCGCCTTGCCCAGCGCGGCCGCCTTCTGCACACCGGCCGGCGTGTCGTACAGCGTGGCATCATCGAGTTCGTCGGTGAGCCCCGCGATCTTCGCCTCCAGCATCGACACCCGCAGCTCGGCGTCGGTGAGCGCCTTGTCGGCCGCCCGCTGCGCCTTGCGCGCATCGTTCGACGTCGGCGCCGCTTGGGCGTAGCCAGCCTTGACGCCACCCTTCCCCTGCGCCTTGTCGTACGCCTGTTCCTTGGCCTTGTCGGCCCGTTCGCGCTCGCGCTGCAGCTCGCGTTCCCGGTCGCGCACCTTCGCGTTCTTCTCCGACTCGCGCTGCGAACTTGCGCGGGCGTCCTTGTCCGCCTTGAGCTTGTTCTCGGCCCGCAGCGCTTCCCACTCCACGAAGCTGCCGGGGAAGATGATCAGCTTCTGATCCTTCACTTCCCACACCTGCGTGGCCAAACCGCGCAACACGGCACGATCGTGGCTCACGATCAGGCAGCTGCCCTCGTAGGCCTCAATCGCATCCTCGAGCGCTTCGATGCTTTCCACGTCGAGGTGATTCGTGGGCTCGTCGAGAATGAGCAGGTTGTTGGTGGAGAGCGTAAGCAGCGCCAACGCCACGCGCGCCCGCTCACCCCCAGACAACGTGCCGACGGTGCGCTGCACTTCGTCGCCGCTAAAGCCGAAACGACCGAGGTGCCCCTGCACCTGACGACGTTCCCAGAGCGGACGCTGCGTGGCGATCGCTTCGTAGATCGTGCTGTCGAGCGGCAGGTGGCCGACATCCTGACGGTAGTACGCCACCGTGGTGCTGGGCCCCATCTTCACGCGACCCGCATGCGCCGGATGCTCTTCGACCAGCGTCTTGATGAGCGTGCTCTTACCGGCGCCGTTGGGGCCCACGAGCGCGACGACTTCATTGCGCTCGAGCACCACGTTCACGTCGCGCAACAGTTCGCGCGTGCCATTCGGCGTTTCCACCGCCACGGTCACATGTTCGGCTTCGATCACGCGATCGCCGCTGCGATCGCCCGCGCTGAGACGCAGCGCCATCACGCCGTCGCCGCCGATGGGCGCCGACAGGCGCGGCATGCGCGCCAAGAGCTTGCGACGTCCCTTGGCCTGCTTGGTGTTCTGACCGGCCAGATTGCGCGCGATGTAATCCGTTTCCGACTGGATCTTGGACTGCTGCTTGTCG
>CANGXK010000256.1 GCA_947457715.1 Gemmatimonadota bacterium | reverse complement strand
TTGCTTATTTGTGTTGTTTCGGTGCGATCTGTGTTATCCGTGTTCCGGCTGTTCGGGGCCTCAGGGAACGCACACGGCCGGCGCTAAATAACGTTCCGCTCCACCAATGGCGCGTTCGCCGCGATCCGTTCGAGTCCGAGCGGCGACAAGTCGAGCACCCCGTACGCGCCCGTCGCGATCAACTCGGCCATGCCCAGCCCGACCGCCGGTGCTTGCTGCAGGCCATGACCTGAAAAACCCGCCGCCACAAACACGTTGTCGGTGCCGGGCAGCCGGCCCACCAGTCCATTCTGGTCGAAGGTGTTGTACTCGTAGTACCCAGCCCACGAGCCCGTCACCCGCAGCTCGTCGAACTGCGGCACCCGCTCGGCCAGCCGTGGCCACAGCCACTCGTCGAACAGGCCGTGATCGACCTGATCGAGCGGCGCGTCGTCGATATCCGCGCCACGCGGGGGTGAGCCGCAGAGGAACTGGCCCGTGTCGCCGTCGGGGCGGAACCAGAACCCGCTGGGGTCGATCACCAGCGGACAGCCCGGCAGTGGTCCCGGCGCCTGCAGCGAGAACACGTCGCGCTTACGGGCCCGAATGGGCAAGTCGAAGCCAAGTGTGGCGGCCAGCGGCGACGACCAGGCGCCGGCGGCAATGAGCACCGCGTCAGCCGCTACACGGTCGCCCCCGGCGGTGATCACCGACTGCACCACGCCATCGCGCCGGTCGAAATCGACCGCCTCGGCTTCCACAAAGCGTGCGCCCCGCGCGATGGCGTGCTGCCGGAAGGCCTGCAGCGCGGAGTAGCCGTCGAACCAGCCTTCGCCACTGCGTGCCGACGACAACCCCAATGAACCCAGGGAAATCAGGTCGGTGGAGAGCCACGGAAACCGTGCCGAGAGCTCAGCCGGCGACAACAGCGCCACGGCCGCACCGCACCGTGTCTGCAGCGCCTGATTCTCCTCGAGCACCCGGGCGCCGGCTTCGGTGGCGAGGTAGAGGTAGCCGGGTTCCACAAGTCCGATGCTGGGGCGATCCGTTCCCACGGCCAGCCGCTCGCCGATCTCGCGGTAAAAGAGCAGGCTCTCCTGCGAAATCCGGATATTGATCTCGGTGGAGAACTGCTGCCGGATGGCGCAGACGGAGAGCGCGCTCGACGCTTTGGCGTACGACGCATCGCGCTCGAGCACCGTGGCACGGATGCTGAAGCGCGATGCGAGAAATGACGCCGTGGCGGCGCCCATCACACCACCCCCGATGATCACGACTCGCAGGGAGGGGTCCATCTGCCGGTTCCGCATGGCGTCTCGAGACATAGAATCCCAAGATGCTGCCGTACCATTCTGCCGAACAGGTCCACGCGGCGTTGCCGTGGTCTACGTTGGTCCCCGCGCTGCGCGCGGCCTTCGCGGCCGGCGCCACGGTGCCGCGTCGACATGCCCACGCGCTCAACGAGCGGGACTCCCTGCTGCTCATGCCGGCGTGGAGCGACGACGCCCTCGGCGTGAAAGTGGTGACCGTCATGCCCGATGCGCGTGCGGCCCGCACGGTCCAGGCGCTGTACATCCTGCTGGACCGGCACACCGGTGTACCACGCGCCGTGCTCGACGGTGAAGCGCTCACGGTGCGCCGCACGGCGGCCACCTCGGTGTTGGCCGCCAGCTATCTGGCGCCTGACGACGCGAGCCACCTGCTGGTGATCGGCACCGGCACGCTGGCCCCGTACATGGTGCGCGCGTACTGCGCCATGCGGCCGGCGATCACCCGCGTGCTCATCTGGGGACGTACCGCGTCGCGTGCCGCGGCATTGGCCCATGCGCTCGCGAGCGAAGGGCTTCCGGTGGAAGCCTGCGCCGATGCGCCTGACGCGTTGCCCAACGCCGTGGCGGCGTCACAGATCGTGTGTGCGGCCACCACGTCGCGTACACCGGTGATTCACGGCGCGTGGCTGTCGCCCGGCACGCACGTGGACCTCGTGGGAGGATTCACGCCGGCCATGCGTGAAGCCGATGACGGCGCGATGCGCGTGAGCCGCATCGTGGTGGACAGCTATGATGGGGCCTTGAGCGAGGCCGGCGATCTGGTGGATCCGATGGCGCGCGGCGTGATCGGGCGCGCGCAGGTGGTGGCCGAGCTCCGTGAGCTGGTGGCGGGTACCGTTGCCGGGCGCACCGACGGTGCACAAATCACGCTGTTCAAGTCGGTGGGTCTCGCGCTGGAAGACTTGGCGGCCGCGACGCTGGTGTGCGGGCTGGGCCCAGTACCCAGTGGTCAGAGTTCTGGCGTCTGACTGGGTATCGTGCTCAGAATTCAGCAGCGACAGTGCTCCGTTTCGAGAATCTCCTGACCGCGCGTGGGGCCGGGAGCCCCGTGCCCGCGATTGCCTGCCTTCAAATGCAAGTGCCAAGCGAACGCCCCGAGGACCAGCAGATCCAGGAAACCCGCTCAGCACTGTGGACTATGGTTGCTGAACTCTGATCACTATACCCAGTCAGACGCCAGACCTCTGACCACCGTGTACTGGGCCTGTGGGGCCTGTGCCGCCTGCCGTCACGGAGGTCTCCTTCTTATAGTTACGGGAGCGTTACGCTCGCAGTGCGTCGGGGCAGGCTGTGTCGCGTATGCGATGCCGCCTGCCGCTGTGTTTAGGTCCGTAAGATCCCCCTCGGAGGAAAGATGGTCCCTCGCTTCGCCGCGCGTCTCATGTTCGCGGCTTTCCTGGTGTCCGGCCTCGCCGGCACCTCGGCACTTCACGCGCAGGATACGGCCCCGGGCCGCGTTTTGGGTGTCGTGTCGGACTCTGCATCCGGACAGCCGCTGCAGTCGGTTCAGCTCATCCTGTCGCGTGGCACCACGCGGCTCGAAGCGCGGACCAACGCCGACGGCCGTTTCACGTTTCCCACCGTTCCCGCCGGTTCGTACGGCCTCGAGGCGATCCGGCTTGGCTACCGCCGTGTGGTGCGCGCCGGCATCGCCGTCTCGTCCGGCCAGACGCTGACGTACGATGTGAAGATGAATGCCGCCGCGCTCAACCTGCAGGCCATGGTGACGACCGGCGTCGTCGATCCTGCCAGCGGTACGCGGGTGCCGTTCTCCGTGGGCCGGGTATCGGCGGAAGATGCGCCGGTTCCCGCGTCGAACGCCCTCGAGACCATTCAGGGCAAGATCGCCGGCGTGAGCGTGATCCCCACGGGACAGGCCGGTAGCGGCACGAACATCCAGTTGCGCACGCCGACGTCGATCAGCAAGGGTAACTCTCCGCTGGTCGTGGTCGACGGCGTGATTCAGTCGGCCTCGTTCGACGCAGCCAGCGCTGATCTCCAGTCGATGGACATCGAGAGCGTGGAAGTCGTGAAGGGCGCGGCGGCTGCGTCGCTGTACGGTTCGCGCGCAGCCTCGGGCGTGATCCAGATCCGTACCCGCCGTGGTACGGGACTCGCCGAAGGGACCACGAAGTTCACGCTGCGCACCGAGTACGGCAACAACGAACTCGGCCGCAAGGTGAACTGGGCGCAGCAGCACTCGTTCCTGTCGAACGAGCAGGGCGAGTTTCTGAACGCGGCGGGACAGGTGGTGCCGCGCGAACTGCGCGTGCCGGATCCGATCTACTCGCGTTTCCAAGACAACCCGTTCAAGGCGGGCACGTTCTACGATCAGGTGGATCGCTTCTTCAATCCCGGCGATTTCACGCGCAACTCGCTCAACATCGCGCAGAACGGTGGCAAGACCAACTGGTTCTTCTCGTACGTGAACCAGAAGGAAGACGGCGTGGTGCTCAACAGCGGGCGTTACGATCAGAACGACTTCCGACTGAACCTCGATCATCGTCCGCGCAGCGACCTCAGCATCGGCGTCAGCGCCTATCACAGCCGCTCCACGCGTCTGAACCTGTATGACGACACGTTCTTCGACCTGATCAATCAGGCCCCCGACGTCGACCTGCGTCAGCCTGACCCCGACGGCACGCCGTTCATCTTCCAGCCCGACTTCGAAGGGCGCGAAGAGAATCCGCTGTACGTGCTTTCCACCGAGAAGCGCAATCGCAATCGCGCGCGGACCCAGGGCGCGATGGAAGCGCGCTACACGCCGCGGTCGTGGCTCACGGTCGACGGTAACCTTTCGTACGACCGCTCCGACCGCTCCACCGACTTCTTCCTCGATCAGGGCGTGAAGACGGAAGGCTTCGGCAATGGCGGCCCGGGCGAAATTTCGCGCTTTAACGGTATCACCAACGCACTGAACGCGTCGCTGTCAGCCAACCTGCTCAAGCGCGTCGGCAGCGTCACGTTGCGCAGCACGGTGCGTGGCCTGATGGAACGCGAGACGAACGACCTCGTGAATGCGAGCGGACAGATCTTCTCGGCGCCCGGCGTGAACAGCCTGAACAACGCGACCGTCCGCTTTGTGAAGTCCACGAGCGAGACGATCCGCACCAACTCGTTCTTCGTGAGCGCGGCCGCCGACTACAAAGGCAAGCTCATTATCGACGGTTTGGCGCGTATGG
>CANGXK010000255.1 GCA_947457715.1 Gemmatimonadota bacterium | reverse complement strand
GCGGCCCGCCCGGAGTGCATGTCGTGCGGCGAATCCCCCACGAACAGGGCGCCGGAGGCCGGCAGCGCCAGGCGGTCGAGGGCCAGCAGCACGGGGTCGGGGAGCGGCTTGTGGCGCGTGGTCTCCTCGAAGGTCACGATAGCGTCGAAGGCGCCCTCGAGTCCGACATGCTCGAGCGACCGCGCCGTCATGCCGCGACCCTTACTGGTGACGAGGGCGGTGGCATGGCCCTGCGCCCGCGCCCAGGCGATGGTGTCGAGCACGCCCGGATACGCGGTGGTGAGGCGCGGCAGGTGAATGCCCTGATAGTCACGGTAGCGCACCACCAGCGACTCCACCTCGGCCTCCCCATCACACCACTCGGCCAGCTGCGTCCGCAGCGGCGTGCCGATCCCGGCCACCCACTCTTCCGTGGTGGGCACGCGCTCGCGCCCCTCAAAGGCGAATCGCATGGACTCGAGGAGCAACTCGATCGAGTCGATCAGGGTGCCGTCGAGGTCGAACAGGAGTGCATGTCGTGACATGCCGAAGAGTAATCGGGGCTGTAATCGGGGCTGTAATCGGGACCGACCAGCAGTAACGCACGGACACGAGCCGCCGATCGCCGAGGCCCCGGCGCCTTAGACACGGCCCCTCGGTCCGCGAGACGGGCCAGCACGGGTTCCCGTTGCCACGCGGTGATCCACGCACGCGCTACCTGCGGCGACGTGCCCTCCGCCCGCGCACACCACCGCGCCATGGCATCCTCGGCCCCGGCGCCCCGCGCCCGCTGCACGACCCGTTCCGCCTCGGCGATCGCGGTGCGCAGCGCGACCCGTTCGAAGGGCCCGCACTGTTGGACGAACCGCGCGAGATGATTTGCGGCGCGCTGCGCGAGCGGCGCTGTCGCCTGATCGGACGGGCCCGCATCGTCGCGCGCGATGCGTCGCGCATACCAGCGGCGGATGTCACGCAACGCCCGTTGCACCGGCTCGCGCAGGGCGGTGTGCGACGGTGGGCGTGGCACCTCGGTGTTCTGCTCTGCGCCCGAGGCGGCATCGGCGACGAGCACCGCGTGCAGCAACGCCCGCGGGCGTCCGCTCACGATGCGTCGCTCGATGTCTGTGGGATGCGCCCGCGCGCAGAGCAGCTGTGCCTGTCCGTCATGCTCGACCAGCGCGATCCAGCCCGTGTGATGCGCACTGGCCACGGCCCCGACCAAGGTCGCGCGAGGCGATGCGTCCGCCGCAACGCGAGACGCCCATCGTTGCAAGCGCATGTGCAAACGTGTCGCGGCGTCACCCGCGCTTTCACGTACGCTGTCACTCACTCGCTCATTCACGCGCTTCCGGCGGGACACGGCGCCCGCGGTCGCCGGCCCGCCGGCAAAACGCTCAGCGAGCGCCGCTTTGATGGCCAACCTGCGCTGCAGCCGGAGGGCGCGATCGCCGTCGGGCGGTGGCGCGAGGTGATACACGTGTACCACGGCGTGCGGCGACCCGATGCGCGCGCAGCGGCCCACCCGTTGCTGGCGCAACGCATCGGTCCATGGCAGGTCGAGATGCACGACGACGCCGGCGTCCTGCAGGTTGACCCCTTCGGCCAGCAGATCGGTGGCGAGCAGCAGGCGGATGGCGTCGTGCACCGCCGGTGGCGGGCGTTCTTGCGCCAGCGGGGCAAAGCGCGCCAGCGCGTCGCTACGGCTGATGCGTCCACTGGCAATGCGCGCGTGCTTGCTGGAGAGCAGGCCCACGCCGGCGATATCCGACAGCGCACGGTGCAGGGCGCCGATGGTGTGCGTGAATTGCGAGAAGGCGATGATGGGGGTGTTGGGGTGTGCCGTGAGTAGCGCACGCAGCGCATCCGCCCGCGCGATGTCTCCGTGTGCGGTACTCTCGTGATGATTGGCCAGCTGCGCGAGCGCCTCGAGATGCGCCTCCACGCGCTCGATGAGTGGGGCGCTGTCGACTTCGTGCTGGGCCATGAGTTCGGGAAAGGCGAGTTGCACTTCGTGATCGCCCACCAGCCAGCTGCGCAGCTCCACCTGCGTGGGATGACGGCCGGCGCGCAGCGCGTGCAGCAGCGCGTCGCCACGCAATCGACGCTGACGCAGGGCGTGCGCGAGGGCCGCGTCGCTGCTGCACCACGCGCGCAACAGTCCCAGGCGGATCAACGCGCCGGCCACGGCGCCATCGTGGGCCGGCAGGGGGGCCGGCAGCGCGAGGATATGGGTGAGCGTGGCTCGGTCATGCGGCATGGGCAACGGGGCGTGCTCTCGTACCTCTGGCCTCGTCGCCCCGGATGTGCCGGTCGACGCATTGGTGCGCCGGATGATGACCTGTGCGAGCATGGTGTCCGACAGCAGATCGGCGCGCGATCCCAGGAACAGCGCGAGCAAATGCCGCAGTTCGGCCGAACGGTTGTGAAGTGGTGTGGCCGAGAGGAGCAGCGTGTCGCAGCCGGCCACGAAGCGGGCGATGGCGGTGTAGCGCGCCGTGCGTCGGGTGCGCAGATAGTGCGCTTCGTCGATGATGACGAGGGTGCTCAGCGGCGCGCGCTCGCGCACGAGGCTCGGCGACGCATCACCAGCGAAGGCTGCGGTGGGCGACCCGTCGGCTCGCGAGAAGCCATGCACGGAGTGCAGTCGAACGTGGGCGAGTTGCGCGTGCGTGATCGCAGTGCGCCACATGCACTGCAGGGCGGCGGGCGCGATCACGTGCACGTGTTCGTATGCACTGGCGACCGCGAGCGCCGTGTACGTCTTCCCGAGGCCTACGTCGTCGGCCAGCAGCGCACCGTGGTGCGCGCGGATGGCCGTGCGAATGCGGGCAACGGCGTCGCGCTGATGGGGGAGCAGCGTGATGTCACCCAGTTCAGCCGCTGGCAGCGGGGAAATGAACGCGCTGGCGAGGCGGGCCTGCACGTGGCGCGCATCGTGGAGGGACCACGTCATGGCGTGTACCACTCGAGCAAAGGGGTGAGGAGGCGAAGCGGCACGTCGTAGGCATGGGCGACCGCCTGATCGTGCTCGTGGGTGGGCACAGGCTCGTGTCGGGCGAGGCGTTGTCCGATCGGCGCAAGGAGGGTGCGCGCGCGGAGCCAGTCGTGCGGCACCGGGAGGGAGGCCACGGTCCATCCGAGAAAGCGTCGGAAGCCGCCGCGGGCTGGTTCGGCGAGCACATCGAGCCACGCGGCCGCGATGGTGGAGTTGAGCAGGGCGTCGAGCGCGTAGGCATCGTCGATGCAGGTGGTGCGCACCACGTAGCAGCTATTGAGCGGCACCGTGGGGTCACCGGCATCGAGCACGCGGGTGCGGAGCCGTTTGCCGATGTCGGCCCACACCACGCGCGGCGTGTCGGCACGGGCGGCTTCGGTGCGAAAGAGCGTCCACCAGGGCATGCGGGCACGGGCATCGCGTCGGCTCTCGAGTCGTGGGCGCCAGTGGGCGAGCCATCGCGTGGTGGCGGGCGGCAGCGTGCGCAACGGGAGGCCATCCGTGCCGTGTGTCCACAGGATGCGCAGTTCATCACCACGGGCTGGAGACCCGGCGATCGGCGCGCGCGCGGTGATGCCTTCACCGCGCAAAGCGGGGCGCAGCAGACGGCGTTCGATGATGGCCGATCGTGGCACCGACAGGACGCCGGGTGCGGGATTGTCGGACGCCACGACCGTGGCGGAATCGTCGTCGTGTTCGCGGGCGTGCACGAGAAAGGCCGCGTTACAGCCGCACTTCACCCCTAGCAGTGGACGACCGATCCGCGAGTCGCCTAGCGCGGGGCCGGCGGTACGCAGACGCTCGAAGGCCGCGTGCGCTGGTGGCGGGAGGAGGATCCACGGTGCGGCGGTGTCGCCGTCGAGGGCGAGGCGGGCGGAAGGGATTGGGAAGTGTCGCTCGCCATGCATCGTAGAGACCGTGACGTGGATGTCGATGGATGCGGCAGCCGGACTGTGCATGTGCGCATCGGCGCGGGGGTGGGTGCGCGCGACCAGCAACGACGGGTAGGTGGCCGCGTCGAAGAGTGCGGGAGCGTCGCTCCAGTCGCGGATCGTGCGAATCGTCGCGAGGTGCGCGATGGTGCGGCGGATGCCGCCGCCGGAGAGGGTGCGCCAGAGTTTGGCCGGTACCAGCAGCGCGAGGGTGCCGCCGGGGGCGAGCAGTTCGAGGCTGCGTTCGATAAAGGCCACAGCCAGATCCGGCTGCGACGCGAAGCCCACGCCGGCGCCGGCGCGGGCGGCACCGGCGTGCCAGGTGGCGGCGCGCATGCTGCGGACCTCGCGGCGCAGGCGTTCGCGGTCGTCGTGGGTGAGGGCGTGGGGGCGCACCCACGGCGGATTGCCGATGAGCACATCGACGCCGCCGGCGGCGGCCACGTCGGCGAAGTAGGTGACGAAGCGGAACGGCAATGCGCCGCCGTCGGCGAGTTTGGCGCGCGCCGTCGAGAGCTCGCGGCCGTGTGCACGTAGCGCGTCGAGACGGGCGACATCGGCGCGACTGGGCGTGCGACGTTGCCCGAACAAG
>CANGXK010000254.1 GCA_947457715.1 Gemmatimonadota bacterium | reverse complement strand
TGGATCGCGCGCGAAGCCAAGGTGCCGGTGAAGCTGCTCTGGACGCGGGAAGATGACCTGCAGCACGACATGTTCCGCCCGGGCGGCTTCCACCAATTCACCGGCGGGCTCGATGCCAGCGGCAAGTTGGTGGCGTTCCGGAATCATTGTGCCACGTTCGGTGAAGGCGAGAAGTTTGCGCCGAGCGCCGACATCGGCCCCACGGAGTACCCGGCGCGGTTCGTGCCCAACCTCCGGATGGACGTGTCGGTGATGCCGCTGGGCGTCCCCACCGGCGCCCTGCGCGCACCGCGCTCGAACGCGCTGTCGTTCGCGTTCCAGGGCTTCATCGACGAGTGCGCCGTGGCGGCGGGCAAGGATCCGCTGCAGTTCCGCATCGACATGCTCAAGGCCGAAATCGCACCGACCACACCGCTCACGCCGCAGCAGCAGGCGGGCCTCATGGATGCGCAGCGCGTGATCGGCATTCTCGAGAAGGCGCGCGACGTGTCGGGGTGGGGCAAGACCAAGCTGCCGAAGGGAACCGGCATGGGATGCGCGTTCTACTTCAGTCATCGCGGCTACTTCGCCGAAGTCGTGCAGGTCACCGTGAGCAAGGCCGGCGACGTGAAGGTCGACAAGGTGTGGGCGGTCGGTGACGTCGGCAGCGACATTATCAATCCGAACCACGCCGAGCAGCAGGTACAGGGCGCCGCGATGGATGGCATGAGCCAGGCCTATGGCCAGGAGATCACCTTCACCGCCGGCAAGGTGGACCAGACGAACTTCAACAGCTATCCGCTGTTGCGTATCCGTCAGGCGCCGCCCATCGAAGTGCACTTCGTGAAGACGGCGTTCTCACCCACTGGTATCGGTGAGCCGGCACTGCCGCCCGTCGTGCCGGCGATGATCAACGCGATCTATGCCGCCACTGGCAAGCGCGTGCGTCAGATCCCGCTGTCGAAGGTCGATCTCAAGTGGACCTGATCGTTTCTTGAGCATTTCCTGATCCCAACGGATTCGATGACTGTTCATTCGATCACCACGTCCCCGTTCGCCGACCAGCGACCGGGGACGTCGGGTTTACGGAAGCGGACCACCGTCTTCCAGCAGAAACACTATCTCGAGAATTTCGTGCAGGCGCTGCTCGATGTGGCCGCGCTCCCGCCCGACGCCACGCTGGTGGTCGGCGGCGATGGGCGATTCCACAACCGCGACGCCACCGAGACGATCATCCGCATGGCCGCCGGCAACGGCATCACGCACGTGATCGTGGGGCGTGCGGGACTGCTCTCCACGCCAGCGGCCTCGCACCTCATTCGCTCGGGCGCACACGGCGGCATCATTCTGTCGGCCAGCCACAATCCCGGCGGCCCCGATGGCGATTTCGGCATCAAGTACAACACCGGCAACGGTGGTCCGGCGCCGGAGTCGTTCACGAACGAAGTGGCCGAGCGCGCGCGTGTCATGCGCCATTACAACATCGCCGATCTGCAGCACTTCAACCTCGACGATCTCGGCACGCATCAGATTGGCCCATTGCGACTCGATGTCGTCGACCCCGTCGCGGCGTACGCGGCGCTGATGGAATCGCTGTTCGACTTCGACGCGATCAGTGGTCTGTTCGCGAGCGGATTCCGCATGCGCTTCGATGCCATGCACGCGATCACGGGCCCTTACGCCGTCGAAATTCTCGAGCGTCGCCTCGGTGCGCTGTCGGGTACGGTGATCAATCGCGTGCCGCTGCCTGACTTCGGCGGCGGTCATCCCGATCCGAATCTCACCTACGCGCACGACTTGGTCGAAGAACTGTTCGGCGACAAAGCACCCGACTTCGGCGCGGCGTCCGATGGCGACGGCGACCGCAACATGATTCTGGGGCAGCGCTTCTTCGTCACGCCCTCCGACTCACTCGCGGTGCTGGCGGCGAACGCCACGCTGGTGCCCGGCTACGCGCGTGGTCTCGCTGGCGTGGCGCGGTCCATGCCGACGAGTGCGGCCGTCGATGCCGTGGCCGCGTCACTGGGCATTCCCTGTTTTGAGACGCCCACCGGCTGGAAGTTCTTCGGCAATCTGCTCGACGCGGGGCGCATCACGTTGTGCGGTGAAGAGAGCTTCGGCACCGGCTCCGACCACGTGCGCGAGAAGGACGGCCTGTGGGCGGTGCTCTTCTGGCTCAACATCGTGGCCGAGCGCGGCGAGACGGTGGAAGCGATCGTGCGCGAACACTGGGCGCGCTTCGGGCGCAATTACTACACGCGGTATGACTACGAAGGCGTGCCCACCGAAGCGGCCAACGGGGTCATGGCGCATCTGCGGGCGCAGTTCGCCACGCTACCAGGCACGGTGGTCGCATCACGTCGCGTGCTTAGCGCGGATGATTTCAGCTACACCGATCCGGTCGACGGCAGCGTGAGCGCGAACCAGGGTATCCGCGTGCTCTTCGACGACGGCGCCCGCATCGTGTTCCGGCTGTCGGGCACGGGTACCGAAGGGGCCACCATCCGCCTGTACATCGAGTCGCGCGAAACGGATGCCACGCGGCTCGGCATGGACACCGCCGTGGCCTTGGAGGAGCTGGTGGCCGCCGCGCTGGCCATGAGCGAGCTGGTCTCGCGGACAGGACGTGCCGAGCCGACGGTCATCACATGAGCCGCCGGGGTCGGGCCGCTCAGGGCAGCGCCCGACCCGCCACGATCGTGACGTTGTCGCTTCCACCGCGCTCGAGCACCAGCTCTAGCAGTTCGTTGCACAGCTGCTCGGCCGACGTCATCCGGCCAATGGCCGCGCCGATTTCCTCGTCGGACACATGCTTGGTCAGGCCGTCCGAGCACACCAGAATCACCGTGCCGCGCTTGCCCACATCGACCCGTGAAATCACCGGCAGCGCTTCCTCGGCGCCAATGGCGCTCGAGAGCACGTGAGCGAGCGGGGAATTCTGCGCCCGCTCGGGTGAGAGCGCGCCACGATCGATCATTTCCTGCGCGATGGTCTGGTCACGCGTGACCTGCCGCAACACACCGTCGTGGTACGTGTAGCAGCGGCTGTCGCCCACCTGCACCACGTACAACCACGGCCAGACGACAATCGCGACCGAAAGCGTGCTCGCCATCCGACGCCCGTCGAACTGCGCCTCGGCCTGCGTACGTACGCGATTGTGCGCCTCGATGGCGGCGTCACGCAGCGCCTCGGTGAACTCATGCTCGTTGGCCGAACCCACCGTGTGATAGCAGCGCATCGCCGACGCGAAATACTCCGTGACGGCGATCGTGGCGATACGGCTGGCCTCGCTGCCGTCCACGCTTCCGCCCACGCCGTCGGCCACGAGCATGATCGCGGCGAGCCGCTCACCGCGGAGCGTGATCTCGTCGAGATTGGGCAAGCTGGTCGAACGCACGACCACCTGCGGGTGGACGGTACAGAGCAGGAAATGATCCTGGTTGCTCGCGCGGACACGCCCCTGGTGCGTGATCCCGAAAAGATCGAGTTCATCATCTTTCGGACGAGGGAGCCCGGCGAGCTCTGATAGCGGTGACGTCATGGCCGGACGATCGCACCGCAGGGCCGTCGGCGGCAACCGCCGGACGGAACCATCTTGGGGAATGTGGCACAACGGGAGCACGGCGACCGCGACCTCGACCTCGACCTCGACGGCAAAAGCAACAGCCACGGCAACCGCAACTTCAACAGCAACGGCAACGACCAGAACAGGGAGACCACGGATTGCACAGATAACGCACCGATAAGATCAAAAGCGCTTCTTATCCTATCCGTGTTGTTTCGGTGCGATCCGTGGTCTCCGTGTTCTGGCTGTTGCCGTTGAGATTCTTGCCGTGGGCTTTGGGACTTGGGTTTTGGGTCATGGGTTGTGGGTTTCCCTAGGCGGGCGAGGGAGCAGAGCGGCGACGGAGCCAGGCGCGGAGGCGGCGAAACGACAAGGCGATGCCGGTGAACACCAACACGGCGCTGCCGAGTGAGATCAGGCCGGCAAGAGTCTGTCCGAAGGCACCGAGGACCTCGCCGGTGTGCGCGAAACGCAGGATTGAGCGCAAACGACGCCCCGGGCTCTGGCTGGCGAACGATTGCAGCTCGGCCACCTGACCCTCCGTGGTAATTACGGCCGTCGCCCGCTTGTGAGGTTCACCACCCATGCCGCGGTCGAGCGAGAAGGAGGCGTCGGCATTGGGCTTTGTGGGCAGCGTGAGCGATATCGTGCGCCAATCGGGCATCTGAGCCTTCGCCACCAGCAATCGCGACTCCAGCGCGCCTGCCAGCGCCACGCGTACCTCGCCACCACGGCCTTCGCTGCGCCCCCCTTCGCTGCGCCCCCCTTCGCTGCGACCACCTTCGCTGCGACCGGCGGCAGCGCCTGGGGACGGGCCCGCCGCGGCCCGTGCCGGCGGGGGCTCGCCCACCATGCGAAACACTAGCGCACTCGCCCACGGATAGGAGATCACGACGCCCGACGCCACGACGATCACCAGCGGGATCGCACTCCAGAAGCCGATCACATTGTGCCAGTTGAAATCACGCG
>CANGXK010000253.1 GCA_947457715.1 Gemmatimonadota bacterium | reverse complement strand
CGTCACGACCGACTTCGTCGATGAGATCACGCACGGTGACGTACGATCCGGCGCGCTTGGAGATCTTCACTTCCTCGCCGCCCTTCATGACCGTCACCATCTGGTGCAGTACGTAGTCGGGGTAGCCCTTGGGGATCCCGATGCTGAGCGCCTGCAGGCCGGCCCGCACGCGCGTGATGGTGCTGTGGTGGTCGGCGCCCTGCACGTTGATTGCACGATGGTAGCCGCGTTCCCACTTGGTGACGTGATACGCGACGTCGGGCACGAAGTACGTGTAGTCGCCGCCCTTCGCGGCACTCTTCTTCATCACGCGATCCTTGTCATCACCAAAGTCGGTGGTGCGCAGGAACAGCGCGCCTTCGTCTTCATATGTGTGCCCCGACGCCTTCAGTCCCTCGACGGTCTTGTTCACCGAGCCGTCGGTATAGAGCGAGCTCTCGAGGTAGTACGTGTCGAACTTGACGCCGAACGCCTGCATATCGAGATCCTGCTCGTGGCGCAGCGCGGCGACAGCGAACGCCTGCATGGCGGCGAGGTCATCGCCGGCCGCGTCGTCGGGATGCTCGGCCACATAGCGTTCCGCGATCTCGCGGATGTAGTCGCCGTGATAGCCCCCTTCGGGAATCTCGAGCGGCGCGCCACCGATGGCGCGCACCTGCGCCTGCGTGCTCTTGGCGAGATTGGCGATCTGTGCACCGGCGTCGTTGTAGTAGAACTCGCGATCGACGTTCCAGCCGGTGTACTCGAGCAGCGTGCTGATGGCGTCGCCGAGGGCGGCCTGGCGGCCGTGGCCGACGTGCAGCGGGCCGGTGGGATTGGCCGACACGAACTCCACGACCACGCGCTCGCCGTGTCCGATGTCGAGGCGTCCGAAGGTGTCGGGCGACTCGAGAATCGTGAGCAGTCCACGCGCCTGAAAACCGGGGTCGAGCCGGAAGTTGAGAAAGCCCGGGCCGGCGATTTCCGCGGCGGTCACCCCGACGCTGGCCTTGTCCATGGCGGCGATGAGGGCTTCGGCGATGTCGCGCGGCTTCCGGCCGAGCGGCTTCGCCAGCGTCATGGCGAGATTGGTGGCCCAGTCGCCGAACGACGGATCACGCGGCCGTTCGAGAATGGGCGAAACGTCGTCGGGCGCACCAAGCGTGCGCGCTGCGCGCGACAGCTCGGCGCGCAGGGCGTCGGCGTGAGTCACAGAGTCCGGGATGTCGGGAAGGAAAACGCGAAGCGGGGTCCCATCAGTCGGCGGACGACGATGACGGCGTGCTGGTTGACGGCTTCGACGCGCTCTTGCTGTCGCTCTTGCTGTCGCTCTTGCTGTCGCTTTTGCTGTCGCTTTTGCTGTCGCTTTTGCTGTCGCCTTTGCTGTCGCTCTTGGCGCTACCGTCGGCGGACGAGGAGCCACCGCTGGTCCGCTGGTCCTTCTTCCCGTCCTTGCCGTAGTCCGTGATGTAGAACCCCGATCCCTTGAACAGGAGACTGGCGCCACCGGAGATGATACGGGTGGCCACTCCCGTTCCATCGGGCGTCGGAATGCTTTCCGGAACCTCAGAGATCTTGAACCGTGCCTCGATGATGGACCCGTCGGGGCAGCGGAACTCGTAAGTTGGCATGGCTACGTTACTTGGCTAGGGTCAAACAGCACTGAAAGGTAGCCATGCACAGCGTGGGGTTCAACGGGTACACCTCAGGTCACGGTGCGCGTCGATCTACAGGGCATGAAGATCGCGGTGAATGGCGACAGATTGTCTGCATGCCTTCTTTCCCAGCCGGACGTTCCATCGTTCGCCATGTTCTCGGCCTTGCGACATTGGCCGTTCTTCCAGCGACGATGTCGGCCCAGTCGCCGTCGCTGACCGGGCCGGGCGTCTCTGCCGAATTGGCCCGCCTACGCGGACGGCAAATCTCGGATGTGCGCTACGATCTCACGCTGACCGTGAGCCCCGGCGACACCGCCTCCGGCCGGGTGACCGTATCGTTCACGCAACGCGTTCCCGGCGACGTGGTGATCGACTTCCGCGGGCTGTCTGTCAGCAACGGGCGCATCAACGGCGCGGCGTGGCCGGGGGCGGACGCGGCGTGGAATCGGCACCACCTCGTGATTCCGGCGGCGCGTCTTCACGCCGGAGAGAACTCGGTGGAGCTCGCATTCGCGACGCCCGTGGCGCAAGCTGGCGCGAGTATCATCCGCAACCGGGACGCCACCGACGGCAACGTCTATTTATATACGTTGCTCGTGCCGTCGGATGCGAACCTGCTCTTCCCATGCTTCGATCAGCCCGACCTGAAAGCGCGTGTGCGTCTCTCACTCACGACGCCGTCGACCTGGCGTGCCTTGGCGAACGGGGCGCCGACCGGCGCGGATACAGTGGGCGCGCAGATCACGCACCGCTTTGCCGAGACGCAGCGACTGAGCACGTACTTGATCGCCTTCGCCGCCGGTCCGTGGGCGAGCGTGACGCGCTCGGTCGCCACGACCACGTCGGCCTCGCCGGTGCCGGTCTCGCTCTGGATGCGACAGTCCCGCCGCGCGGAGGCGGAGAGCGACACCCTCATTGAAATGAACGCGCGCGCGTTGCGCTGGCTGGGCGATTGGTTCGGCATTCCCTATGCCTTCGACAAGTTTGACGCTCTGCTCGCACCGGCGTTTCCCTTCGGTGGTATGGAGCATCCCGGCGCGGTCTTCTACAACGAAGAGAGCTTCATCTATCGGGAACGCCCCACGGTCTCGCAGCTGCTCGGCCGCCAGGCGACGACGTTCCACGAAGTCGCCCACCAGTGGTTCGGCGACTACCTGACGATGCGCTGGTTCGACGACCTCTGGCTGAAGGAAGGCTTCGCGACGTACATGGCGGCGCGCATGCAGGCCGATCTCGAGCCCACGTCGAATGCGTGGAAGACGTTCTATCTGCGCAACAAGCCGGTGGCGTACGCAACCGACGCGACGGCGGGGACGACCCCGATCTGGCAGCAGCTCGGCAACCTCGATCAGGCGAAGAGCAACTACGGACCGATCGTGTACAACAAGGCGCCGGGCGTGCTCAAGCAGCTTGAGTACCTCGTCGGGGCGACGGCGTTTCAGCGCGGCGTGCAGGACTTCCTGCGCACGCACGCCTACGGCAACGGCACGTGGCGCGAATTGCTCGGCAGTGTGGGGCGCGCAGCCCGTCGCGATCTCACCGCGTGGGGACAGGCGTGGATGCTGCGCCCCGGCATGCCACTGGTCGAACAGCGCCTCACCGTGCGCAACGGTGTGGTGCAACGACTGGCGCTGGTGCAGCGGGCGGCGCAGCCGGCGCTGTCCGGGCGCGGTGCCTGGCCGCTCAAGGTGCAGGTGCTGTTGTATTACGCCGACCAGCCGGCAGTACGACTGCCGGTGGAAATGCGTGGCGACACCACGATCGTGACGGCGGCGGCCGGTCGGCCGGCCCCCGACTTCGTGTTCGCGAACGACGGCGACTATGGTTACGCGATCGTGCTCCCCGACTCGGTGAGCGTGCAGTGGCTCGAG
This sequence comes from Gemmatimonadota bacterium, assembly GCA_947457715.1. The sequence continues at coordinate 1,012 of CANGXK010000253.1, read as the reverse complement.
CGGCACATCGGTGGCGTGACCGACGATTTCCTGCGGGCCATGTTGTGGGGATCGTTGTGGGATCTGGTGCGTGAGGCGCGCCTGTCGCCGACGCGGTATGCGGAGATGGTGCTGCGCGCCTTACCCACCGAACGTGACGAGCAGATCACCGGCACGTTGGTGGGGCGTCTGGTCACCGTGATCGGTCGCTACAGCAACGACGCCACTCGAGATACCTTGCTCGCGCGTGCCGAGCCGCTGCTGCTGCGGGGCGCGGCCGACAGCGCCGGCAGTTACGGGCAGCGCAAGACGCAGCTCGACGCGGCGATCGGACTGGCGCGGTCACCGGCCTCGCTGGAACGGCTGGATCGCTGGCTCGATGGCGATTCGGTGGCCGGTCTGGCGCTCCGTCCGCCCACGCGGTGGTCGATCGTGACGCGGCTGGTGGCCCGCACAGCGCCAACCGCCTCGGCACGGTTGGCGGCTGAGGCGACGCGTGATTCGACGAGTGAAGGGCAGCGACAGGCGTTCGTGGCCGATGCGGCGCGGCCGGATTCCGCCCACAAGCGTGCACTGTTCACGCGCTGGTTCGCGGACGTGGCACTGAACGAAGAGTGGGTGACCTCGAGCCTGCGCAGCTTCCACGACGCTGATCAGTCGGCCCTGACCCAGCGGTATCTCGTGCCGGCCCTCGATACGCTCCCCTGGATTCAGCAAAACCGCCGCATCTTCTTTTTGGGCAGCTGGCTGGGGGCGACGATCGGCGGCCAGGGCGATGCCGAGGCGCTGTTGCAGATCGACCGCTGGCTGGCCGCCCATCCGGCGCTGGCCATGGACCTTCGGCAGAAGATTCTGCAGAGCCGGGACGAGCTTGAGCGTACCGTGCGGATCCGCCGGGCGTTCGGCGTGGGAGCGTTTCGTCCCTAAAGGCGCATCGCGCGGCGGCGAGCCCATCCATCGGCAGCTGTCGCCCGTCGGACGCGGTGAGATCGCCCGGGAAGCGCCTTGTGACCTAGCAGGGCCGTGACGCTGT
>CANGXK010000252.1 GCA_947457715.1 Gemmatimonadota bacterium | reverse complement strand
TCGAGGAGGTGCGTGATCGGCAGGAACCGCGGGGTTGGAATGGCGTCCCACTCACACCAGCGCCACTCCGCGCATTTTTCCGGTTCCATCACCGCGGGGACGCCCTCAGGGGCTGTGGCCACGACGAAGAGCGTGAGGTAGTGCTTCCCCTCCCCGACGAACACGTCGTTCGTGTACGGGGCGCGCGCCACCGTCGCGACCACGAGTCCGGTTTCTTCCGCCACTTCGCGGGCGGCGCAGGCCTCCACCGTTTCCCCGAACTCCAGATGTCCGCCGGGAAACTGCCACATGCCGTCCCCATGGGACGCGCTGCGCCGGCGCCCCACGAGCACCCGCCCATCGCGCACGACGATCACCGCGACACCGACGCGCGGAACGGGAGCAGTGGGGAAAGCCATCCCTGAACTTATCACGCCACCATCACGTGGTCGTTGGCGGGCACGCTCCGGCACGGCAGATTCCCCGCATGTCTTCCTCCGTGTTCACTCCCGCGCGTGCAGCCATCTGTCTCGCGCTGATCCTGCCCGTTGGCTGTAAACGGAGCACCACCGGTTCGGTGGCGACCGGTCCGCGCGCGGGCGCCTGCGCCGCCGCCTTTACCGCGATCCCCGCCATTCAGGGCCGAGGTAACGCCTCACCGCTCGCCGGCCGCACGATCACCACGCAGGGCGTCGTGGTCGGCGACTTCGAAGGACCCACGCCGTCCCTGCGCGGTTTTCACCTTCAGGATCCCCTCGGCGACGGGGACCCCGACACCGCCGACGGCCTGTTCGTCTTCAATGGCGATGCCGACAGCGTCTCGATCGGCGACGTGGTGCGCGTCACCGGTGTGGTCGCCGAGGTCGAGGCGCAGACACGCATCGCGGAGGTTTCGGCGATGACGACCTGCGCGCGTGGTGCCACCGTCGTGCCCGCCGAGCTCACCCTGCCGCTCCCCTCCGACACGTACCTCGAACGTTTCGAGGGCATGCTCGTACGGCTCCCGCAGACGCTCACTGTGACCGAGCACTTCCAACTCGGCCGTTTCGGCACCGTCGTGCTGTCGTCGGGCGGGCGTCTCACGCAGCCGACCCAGCGCTACACCCCGGGTCCGGAGGCGGCGGCCTGGCAAGCGGCCAATGCGCGCAACCGGCTGCTGCTCGATGATGCGACCAACGCGCAGAACCCCGATCCCATCGCGTTCGGGCGGGGCGGCGCTCCGCTGTCCGCGGCCAATACGCTGCGCGCCGGCGATCAGGTGACCGGCCTCGTGGGAGTTCTCACGCAGACGTGGGGCGGGCAGGCCTCGAGCCCGGTGGCCTACCGCGTGCGCCGCACCGCGGCAGCGGGCGCTGGCGGGCCGGCGTTCACTGCCGCGAATCCGCGCCGCGCCGCGCCCGAGCCGGTTGGCGGCACACTCCGTGTGAGTGCGTTCAATGTGCTGAACTACTACAACGATTTCGGCCCGGCGGCGTGCACGATGGGCGAGGGCGGCGAGCCGGGCGACTGCCGGGGTGCGCTGAACGCCGCGGACTTTGAGCGCCAGGCGGCGAAGATCGTAAGTGCGATCCGCGTGATCGACCCCGACATCCTCGGTCTCATGGAGATCGAGAATGACGGGTACGGGCCGGCGAGTGCCATTGCCGACCTCGTGCGCCGCCTCAATGCGGCCACCGCCCCCGGCACCTTCGCGTTCATCGACGCCGACGCGCGCAGCGGTGTGCGCAACGCACTTGGCACCGACGGCATCAAAGTCGGGCTGCTGTACAAGCCGGCGCGCGTCACCCCGGCCGGGCGCACGGCAATACTGGCCACCGCGTCGTTCGTGACCGGCGGCGACACCCGCCCGCGCAGCCGGCCCTCGCTCGCGCAGGCCTTCGCACAGGCCGGCGGCGAGCGCCTCGTGGTGAGCGTCAATCATCTCAAGAGCAAGAGCGGCGCCTGCGACGTGCCCGACGCCCGCGACGGACAGGGGGCGTGCAACGTCGTGCGCACCAATGCCGCGCGCGAACTCGCCACCTGGCTGGCGACCGACCCCACCGGCACCGGCGACCCGGACGTGCTCGTGCTTGGTGACTTGAACGCCTACGCGAAAGAGGATCCCGTCACCGCGCTGCTGGCGCGCGGATTCGTGGATCTCGAGACCACGCGCGGGCGCGGCGAGCACTACTCGTATGGCTATGACGGCCTCTGGGGCAGTCTCGATCATGCCTTGATCTCGCCCTCGCTCGCCGCGCAGATCACCGGTGTGACCACCTGGCACATCAACGCCGACGAGCCCTCGGTGCTGGGCTACGAGTCGGCGTTCAAGAGCGCGGCGCAGCGCACCGCGCTGTATGCCCCAGACCCGTTCCGCAGCTCCGACCATGATCCGCTCATCGTGGGTGTGCAACTCGGCGCCGCGGCCCGAACGCGCCCGGGGCGCTCACCCGACCGATAATCGGCGGTCACGCGGACATCAGGCGGTTCTCATCGCAGCGTCGCCTGTCCTGTCTTCGGATCGAAGGTCGCGCCACTGGGCAGCAGGTGCATGCGCACGCTGCTCGCACCGAGCACCGCCGGGTTGACCGTCGTGCGCTGGGCCTCGCGGGCGTCCACGATCAGCACCGCGCTCGTCCCCAGAATGCGCCACAGGCCACTCGGCTCGACGATGATCGCAGTGCCCTCGTCGATGCCGGCCCCCAGGTGCGGCGGGCTTGCGAGCACGAGGCTGAGCAGCCGGTTCTGGCGCTTGCGGCGCAGAAAGTGCTGGTCGATGATCGCGTCGGTGATGAAGGCGAACCCACTGTCCACCTGCACCGTGCCCTGTTTGACGCGCGTCCAGGCCTCACTGGAATCGCTGCCGAGAGCGAGTTCGGTCCCCGTGATCATGGGGGTGGAGATCACGGCGGCGCCGGCCGATGTGCCGCCGACCACCGCCCCGGCGGCATGACGCGCCCGAATGGCCTGCAGGACCTTCGAGCCGAGGAGAGATGTCGTCAGACGGTTCTGGTCACCGCCACCGAACCAGATGCCGGTGGCCGAGTCGAGGAGGTGGACCACGGAATCGAGATCGGCCTGTGCGCGGTTGATCCACACGTTCCGCGCCCGTGCTCCGCGCGTGCGCAGCTGCTCGGCCTTTTCTTCGCCACTCGTGTCGCCGCTGGCGCTGGCCATCGCGAACACCACGATGCGCGCCTTCCCGGAGCCGCCGGCGAGTTTTACGAACTCGTCCACGAGCTCAATCGGCTGTGCCCCGCCCCCGACAATCACGAGCGCGCCGCGATCGGTTGCTTGGGCGGACAGCGGGGCGAGCAGCGGCTGCACAACGAGCAGCGAAGCGCCCACGAGAGCGGCGAGGCGGAACGGGCGACAGGGATTCATGCGGGTGTCCGATGGTGGGGAGTGCGTGCAACCACCGGAATTTACCGTCGGCGAGAGCCGTCCGGCGGCGGGGGCCCGCCACGGTGGTGCGGGCACAAAAACGCCATAGGATGGGATGCACCGGCACCACAGACATCCCTTTGACAGACCGCCGGTGCGTTCCCTGTCGATCATTGTCAGACCGCCTGCCGAGCTTATGCGCACGGTGCAACGGTGTGCCGTGCGACCATTCCGGAGGGTGTGAGATGCAACGTGTTCTGCTTGCAGTGAGTGCATTGGTGTTCCTGGGGGCGTGCGGCGGGGGAGGTGGGGACGGCACCACGAGCCCCACGCCGCCGCCCGCCAGCACGGGCGTGGCTTCGGTGTCGGTGGCGTTATCGGCCACCCAGATCACGGTCGGCGGCGCCGCCACCGCAACTGCGGAGCTGCGCACGGCGGCGGGCGCGGTGGTCGCGGGGCGCGCGGTGAGCTGGACGTCGTCCACCCCCACGGTGGCCGCAGTGAACGACGCGGGCACGATCACGGCGTTGGCGGCCGGCTCGGCCACGATCACCGCCACCAGCGAGGGGAAGTCGGGAGCGGCAACGCTTACCGTGATTCCGGCGCCGGTGGCGACGATGCAGGTCACGCTCGCGCTCCCGTCGCTCACGCTGGGTGCCACGACCACGGCCAGCGCCGTGCTGCGCGACGAGCGCGGCGCGACGCTCACGGGGCGTGCGATCACGTGGTCGTCCACGTCGCCGAGTGTGGCGACGGTGAGCACTGACGGCGCGATCACGACGTTGGCGGTGGGAACCACCACGATCACGGCGTCGAGCGAAGGCAAGAGCGCGTCGGCCACGCTTACCGTGATACCGGTGCCGGTGGCGACGGTGTCGGTCACGGCACCCCAGTCGTCGCTCACGGTGGGTAGCAGCACGCAGGCCACCGCCGTGACCCGATCAGCCAACGGGCAGGTACTCACCGATCGCGCGATCACCTGGAGTTCCAGTGCGCCGTCGGTGGCGAGCGTGAGCAGCACGGGCGTGATTCTGGCCATCGCACCGGGCGCCGTGACGGTGTCCGCGACCAGCGAAGGACGCACTGCCACACTCGCGGTGAGCGTGCTCGCCCCGGCGCCTTCCGTGGTGGACATCTCGCCGGCCAGCGTGACGCTTGCGCCGTCGCAAACCGCCAGCCTCACGGCGACCGTGCGCGATGCGTCGGGCAATGTGCTGACC
>CANGXK010000251.1 GCA_947457715.1 Gemmatimonadota bacterium | reverse complement strand
CCGGTTGAAGGTTGATCCATCGTCGCGACTGCGGTGGGGCAATGGAGATGCGCGACGCTGTCTGCTGCTCACCGATCGCGAGGTGCTGATCGTGAGCGCGCCCGCCGACCCGAGCACCGGTGTGTCGCCGCAACTCACGACGCTCCGGGCGCCGGGCGATTCGGGCCCGCCGCCCACCATCGAGCGTCGCGGTGGTGCGGCCGACAGCGCACGCCTGCGGCAGCCGTTCATCGTCGATGCCGCCATCGTGGACGGCGGGTTCGTGGTGTTGGTGGGACTCGAGTCGGACACTCAGGGGCGCGTGCTCGACTACTACGACGAGCGTGGACGGTATATCCAGAGCGCCATGTTGCCATTCACCGCGTCGGCCATGAGTGGAGCCGGGCCCCGCTTTCTGGCGCTGCATCAGGACGAACGCTACCGCTGGTGGATCTCGTCGTGGCTGACGCCCATGGCGGCGCACGGCGCCACCGCGCCGCCGGAGCTCGACGACGCGCCGGAGCGTCAGCTATTCGCGCGGCCGGGGCGCAAGCGGTAAACCGCGTACGCGGGCGCCACGAGCCGCGAATCCCGCAGCGTCCAAACCGCGGCGTTAGGTTCACTGCACAATGGAAATACTCTCACGACTGCTGCTTGCCTTCGCCGTCCTTTCGTTTGCGAATGCCGGAGCCCCGCGGGTTCGTGCGCAAAGTTCCGGGGCTTCGCCTGTGAGAGCGGCGATCGACGGGATGATCGTCGACAGTGTCGCCATGCAACCGTTGTCGCGCGCGCTGGTTCAGTTGGTCGCGAGGGACAATCCCGCGGATGTCCGCTCGGTGCGATCGGATAGTGCCGGCCGGTTCGCCTTCGATTCCGTCGCGGTCGGGGCATATCTCATCGGGTTTCTCCATCCGAAGCTCGATTCGCTCTTGTTGCGGTCGCCGGTCATGCCGATCGACATCGGACCTGACCAGCGCGCAGCCACGGTCGCGCTCGGCATTCCGTCCGCCGCGGCGATTTCCGCGCTGTTTTGCGGGACTGCGTCATCGAACGAGCGTCGGCCGGGTCTCATGCTCGGTCGGTTGCGTACGTCGGACCGCTCACCGGTTGACTCAGGAGCCGGCGGTGTGCGCGCACGCTGGCGCGCCCTGCGCGTTGACGAGGAGGGCGTGCGGGCGCCCGTGGATTCCACGACGTTCGAAATACGCACGTCGCCGGAGTTTGTGCTCTGTGGACTTCCGCCGGAGGGCACGTTCGCCGCGCAGGCATGGAGCGGCGCCGATTCGTCCGGGGTCGTCGAGTTCGCGATGCCGGGCGATGGCATCGTGATGCGCGACCTGGTCGTGCCCCGCGGGCCGCACGCCGCACCGTTGGTCGGATTCGTGCGGGACTCCGTCGGTGCCGGGATCGCCCGGGCTCGCGTTGCCGCCACCGATCGCGACCTCATCACGCAAACCGACACGAGCGGCCGATTTGCGCTGAGTGGACTCGCGCTCGGCACCCAGTCGCTCGACATACGCGCGCTCGGATTCGTGCCACGACGCGCGGTCATTGACGTCCTCAATGACGAATCGGCGCAACCGCAGATCACCCTCACGCGCACAACGACCACGCTGCAAACGGTCACCGTGCGCGACCTCCGCTCCTACGCCGGCTTCGACGTACGCCGCGCGTCGAGCGCCGACCTCTTCCTCGACGAAGAGACCATCAAGCGCCGTAAGCCGTGGACGTTCACCGAGCTCATGAAAAACCTGCCCGGTGTCGCCGTGCCGAACGGCGCGCCAGCTGGGGCCGGGTTCGACTTGCGCTACGGCACCAAAAGCTGTGAACCGAACGTGTGGGTCGACGGCGTGCCACAGCTCGGACGGACACGAGATCTCGACAGCTATGTCAACGTCGACAACCTGCGTGCCGTCGAGATCTATTCGCAGCCCGGCGAGGCGCCGACCGAGTTCCTCGCCGTTGACCGGCGGTGCGGCTCGGTGCTCATCTGGACGCGGCGACCCGACCGTTGACGCCGCCTTACGGCCGCCGCTTCGAGCCCGCCAGCACCCGGTAGTACTCCTCGACCAACGCGCGATACTCCGCCGGTGCGGCGGCGCGGGCACCCGCTGCCGGCCGGCCATCGGCGCCAAGACCCACCGAGCGATACAGCGCGAACTCGAAGTTCTTGAGGCGCTCGAGCATCGCCATCTGCAATTGCTCGAGCCCCTTCGGATCGCCGAACGCGCGGCTGTTCTCGAGCTGACGCAGCCCCTCGATGGCGCGATCGAGTTCACGCGTGTCCACGCCCTGCGCCGCCGCCTCGCGACGGAGGCCCTCGGCGTTCTCGCGACGCAACCGGAATTCACGCGCGAACTGCTCCGGCGTGCCCGACGGCATCATGCCAACCTCGTTGCCGGTCGGCGACGACTGCCCGGAGGGCATCGCGCCATTGGGCGTACCACCGGCCCGCGGCGCGCCGTTTGAATTGCCGCCGCGACCGCCGTTGGCCTGTTGGCCGCCCTGCTGTCCCTGACCCTGCTGCTGACCCTGACCTTGCCCCTGCTGCCCCTGCTGGCCTTGCTTCCCCGGTTGGCCCTGCTGCCCTTGCTGGCCGCTTTGCTGCCCCTGTGCGCCCTGCTGGGCCCCCTGCTGGCCTTGTTTGTCGGCCACGCGCTCGCGCAGCGACTCCAATCCCTCCACCAGCGCCCGCGTGCGCTCCAACGTGCGTTCCTGCGTCCGCGCCGCCGACTCGCCCGACATCGCGCCCGTGGCCGCACGCAGCCGCTCCGCGACGTCCTTCAGGTTCTCCCCGATCTGCCCTTCGAACTGCGACGCGTACTCGGCCGAGCCGCCGCGAATCACCTGCTTGCTGAAGTCGATCTTGTCGGCCACCCGCGTGTCGCGAATCGCTTCCGCCGCTTCGCCCAGCTTGCCGGCCGCCTTGGGCTGATCGCGACGGGCCTCACGGGCCAACCGATCGGCGTCGGCTTCGAGTTTGCGCACGTCGTTGCCCAACGCGTCCTTCTGCTCGCCCAACCGACGCTGCTGTTCGTTGCGCGTGTTCGGCGCGGCGCCCTGCATCGACTTCACGCCCTCGGCGATCTCCTGCTGACGCGCCTCGAGATCCCGCGCGCGCTCGGCCAACTGCTGCACACCGCGATTGAGTTCGTTGGCGCGCGTGCCTTCGAGATTGCGCGCCGCCCGGTTCAACTCTTCCAGTGCCGCGTTGCCCTGCGCTGCTGAACCGCTCGACGCGCGACGCATGGCATCGGCCGCCTGCTGCAGTCGCTGCGCGGCATTGCCGAGTTCAGGGTTGTTCTGCTCGCGCGACAGCCGCTCCAGTCGGCGTGCTTCTTCCTCGGCCTGACGCGCCAACTCCCGCTGCGCCCCGCTGTTGGCCTGTTGTCCCTGCGCGCCTTGCTGGCCGCCCTGCTGACCACCTTGCTGTCCACGGCCACTGCTGGATGATGCGCTTCCACCGCTGCCCGACGCACCACCACTCTGGTCCTGCCCCAACCGCTGACGCATCGCTTCGGCCTGCCGCTGCATCCGTTCGTTCTCCTGCTGCTGCCGCTGCGCGAGTTGCCGCAGCTTCTCCAGCGTTTCGTCGACGGCCTGCTGCGCGCTCTGCTGCGACTGCGACTGCTGCTGCACGGCCTCGTACTGATTGCGGAGCTTGTCGTTCTCGAGCTCGAACAGGTCGGCCAGGTCCTCCGCCTCCTGTCCGCCGCCTCCACCACCACCGCCGCCTCCGCCACCACCGCCCATCTGCACCTGCACGTCGCGGTACAGCGCCTCCGCGCGCTGCAGATGCTGCAACGCCTTTTGCTCCAGCGGCAACGCGTCGGTGCCACGTCCACGGCCCAGCTGCTCTTCCGCCAGCTTCATCGTGGTCGCTGCCGCCTCCGTCTCCACACGGATCTTGGCGAACATCGTGTCGCCGGCCGCGAGCCCGCGCTCTTTCAGGCTGTTCGCCAGCTTCGTCACCTCTTCGCGCAGCCGCCCTTCGGCGATCGTGAGCGTGGTGATGTTTTCACGACGCTTCTTGTCGGCGGTGCTGCTGCTGTCGCGCAACCAGTTGAAGGTGCCGGCCACCACTTCCTTCTGCCGCGCCACGAAGCCTTCGGGTGATTCGCCCTGCGGACCGCCGCCACCGCCGCCGCCACCACCCTGCTGCTCGGCCTGACGATAGTCTTTTGAGAATGGACGGATTTCGAGGAAGTACACATCGCTGCTGCCGGTGTGGCCCGAGCCATCCTTGGCTACGGCGTGATACGCCACCAAGTCACCCGGCACCAGCGACATCTCCTCCAGGAACAGCGTATGCGCGGCCCGGGCATCACGCGGCCGTCGCGTGGTGCTGTCCTGCATCACGATGCGCTTCTCGGCCCCGCCGTTCACGCGATAGCGCAGTTCGAGGGCCACCACGCCCAGGTCATCACTGGCCTGCACGGCCACCGTGACTTCATCGGTGTTCGACGCCTTCGTGTCGCGCCCCGGTTCCTCGATGGTCACCCGCGGGGCACGATCGGGGATGGCATCGATCACATACTCCACCGAACCGGCAACCGTGGTGCCATCGGTGGTGATCAGGTCTACGTGATAGAACCCGCTCTT
>CANGXK010000250.1 GCA_947457715.1 Gemmatimonadota bacterium | reverse complement strand
GCCTGCGCGAAGTTATTCAGGATATCCTCACGGCGCAGGTCGGCGGCGAGCATTTCGCGAAGGACGGCAAGGCGCTCGACTGGGCCGTCGGTACGTCGCGTGCCTCCGAGAGTCGCCCGGACGTGCTCACGATGTCCTTCCGGCAGAGCGGCATGACGCTCGGCTACAACTTCGCCGACGCCGAACGCCCACGCGCCAACGTATCCGTCGGATCGTTCGATGATCCGTCGCGTTTCGGCTTCAACAGCCTCGTGCGCGAAGTCCGCGACACCAAGGACAGCGACATCAGCGCGAAGCTCAATGCCTCCATGCCGGTGGCGTTTGGCGGCTTCACGGGCACGCTCAAGGGCGGCCTGTCGGCGCGCCTCAAGGAACGCGACAACACGCTGGCGAACACCACGTTCACGAACGCCCTCGGCGCGAACGCATCGGGGGCCACCGCCGCGACGCTCATGAGCGCCCTCACGAAGGAGACGAGCGGACGCACGATCTTCGGCGGCGACTACCAGTTCGGACGCACCTTCGATCCGACCCGGATGGCGGATTTCATCAAAGCCAATCCGACGGCGTTCACCGCCAACGCCCTGACCTCGGCCACCACCTCGGCCGGTGGCACGTTCGCGGTGGGTGAAGACGTCTACGCCAGCTACCTCATGGCTACGCTCGATGCTGGCGCGCTGCGTATCATCCCCGGTGTCCGCGTCGAAGCGACGCGCGTGGAGAACACGGCCAAAATCGTGGCACTCAACGCCACCGGAACGGCCCTGTCCCGCCCCATCTCGGACACGACCGGCACCAGCAACTACGTCAACTTTTTCCCGTCGATCAACGCGACCTATCGCGTGGACGAGTACACGAACGTGAAGGCCGCCGTGACGACGGCACTGGTGCGCCCGCAGTTCCAGGACATGACGCCGTACGTCAACGTGCAGGCTGGCCAGCAGACCGCCTCCATCGGCAATCCGGCGCTCAAGGCCACGACGGCACTGGCGTACGACCTCATGGTCGAGCGCTACTTCCGCTCGGTCGGCTTCATCTCGGCCGGCGCGTTCTACAAGGACCTCAAGAACTTCATCTTCCCGACCGCGCGCGCACGGCGCACCGACGAAGCGCTCGGTCCCGACGCGACGCAGGTGATTCAGCCGGTTAACGGCCCGACCGCCAAGCTGTACGGCTTCGAAGCGGCGTGGCAGCAGAATCTCACGTTCCTCCCCGGCGTGCTCGCGGGTCTCGGCCTGAACGCGAACTACACGTACACGAAATCGGTTGCCGAGATTCCGGGTCGTGGACGTACCGGAGTGGATACGCCGCTTCCGGGTCAGACCGGCAACGCCGGCAACCTTGGTGTGTTCTTCGATCGCGGTCCCGTGTCGCTCCGCGTCGGCGCGAACTACTCCGGCGAGTTCCTCTCCACGATCAACGCGATCACGCCAGAGGGTGACACGCGCACCCGCGATCGCCTGCAGTGGGATGCGTCCGGCTCGTACCAGATCCGCACCGGGATCAAGCTCTTCGCCGAAGCGATCAACCTGTCCAACACGCCGCTGCGCGCGACGGTGGGCGATCGCCTCAACCGCGGTGGCGGTGGTGATGATCCGAGCTACGAGTTCTACAAGCCGTGGGGTATGGTCGGGATGCGCATCGAGCGCTGAACGCGCGGCCGTGCCGCCGCAACAATGCCGTAAATGAAAATCGACGGGCCCCGCATCGGCGACACTCGCCTGCGGGGCCCGTTATTACAATGAACCCGTCCCGATATGGGCAAAGGATCGCATGGAGCTCGGGTGATACACGCCACCGTGGCCACGGCTCGGCCGAGTACCGGTTACGGTGCGGCGAGCAACCGCGTGGCGAGGTTCGCGACCGGCGCGTTCGGGTGTCGCGTGAAGGTCGCCAGCCATTCCCGCGTGTCGTCGTTCCGGTACCGCGCGGCCAGCTCGATCGCGCACGTGAGCTCGGCCTGTGTTTCCGCATCGGCGGCCGCCTGCTGATACATCCGAAGCCCCGAGGCGTATGCGGTCCGGTCCGCCATCGCCAGCACCGGTGCGGGCAGCGGCAACGTCAGTGCGCGGTCACCATCACCGCGCACGAACGCCGGATTACGTACCGCCAGGCACCCTTCCATGGCCTCGATCACCCGGGTGCGGAGACTCGCCCCGCACCCGGTGCTCAGCGCGCATGCGCTGAGCACCGTCACCATGCCCCTGATCGTCACGGCGTCGCGGTGCATCCCGCCACGACCGTGCACTTCGGATCGAGCGCCGGCAGGTTGAGCCGCTTCAATTCGGCATTCACCGCCGTGAGATCGACCTTCCACACCGTCTCGAGCTTCGCGGTGTAGCCACCCAGCTCCTTCGTGAGGATGCTGAGGATTTCCGGCATGTATGTGCCCGGCGGGCCGTCACCGCGCTCCGACATCGAGAGCAGATTCGCGAGGCGGTTGTTCACGCGGATCGGAAAGTTGAGCGGGTCCTGGCCGCTCTGGTTCTTCACCTGGTACACGCTCTCTTCCACCGCCGACGCGTTCGTCTTGAGCGTACCACCCTTCGCCGCCAGCGCCGCATCCTGGCTGCGTTTGAGACGATCGGCCAACTGTTCTTTCACGCGACGGATATCGATCACCGCCTTCTGCGCTTCGTTCGTCTTGTCGCGCACCTGCTTGCCGAACGCATACTGCGCCCGCAGGTCGGCGTCGGTGACCTCCGGCAACAACGGGCTGCGCTTGATCGTCATCGGCGCCGTGAGCGTCTTGCCGTCGGCGGTCAGCCGCACGGTGTAACGTCCCGGTGGCAACGCCGGCCCGGCCGTCCCCGCTCCCCAGAGAATCATGCCCGGGAAGCTCTCGATGCCCGTGGCGCGCATGTCGAACGTGAAGCGCGACAGACCGGCGGCCAGCGGGAACGACGACGACGTGCCACGTCGACGGCCCGGACCGGCGGCCGCGGCGGACGTGGCGGTGTCGCCCGTGAGTTCGCGGAGCACCGCGCCAGCCGAGTCGAGGATGGCCAACGTCGCGCGCTTCGGCGCCGTCTTGAACGTCCAGCTCATCGGCACGCCGCCACTCGACCGGATACCGGCCGGCGGCGCAAACAAATGCGCATCAGCCGCCAGTACCGCCGGCGTCGCCTGACGCAGCGGTGCCACGTTGTCGAGCACCCAGAAGCCACGGCCGTGCGACGAAATCACGAGGTCGTTGGCTTCCACGATCAGGTCGGAGATCGGCGTGTCCGGCATGTTCAGCTTGAGGCTCTGCCAGTTCGCGCCGTCATCGTACGAGAGGTACACGCCATGCTGCGTGGCCGCGTACAGCAGCCCCTTTCGGGCGGGATCTTCGCGCACGGCGTGCACGTAGTCTTCCGCGCCGAGACCGTTCACGATCTTCGTCCACGTCTTGCCGAAGTCCGTCGTGCGGAAGATGTACGGCGCGCGATCATTCAGCAGCGGACGACGCACCGACATGTACATCGTGCCCGCGTCGAACGCCGAGGCATCGATCTGCGACACGCGGCCGAAATCGGGCATGTCCTTCGGCGTCACATTGGTCCAGCTCAGACCACCGTTGCGCGTCACGTGCACCAGACCGTCGTCGGAACCGGTCCAGATCACGTTCACATCCTTCTTGCTCGGCCCCACCGAGAAGATCACACCGTACACTTCGGGGCCGTTCATGTCGCCCGTGATCGGGCCACCCGACTTCTCCTGGGTTTCCGGCGCATGGCGCGTCAGGTCACCGCTCAGCACCTTCCACGTCCGCCCACCGTCCAGCGAACGCCACAGGCGCTGCGACGACACGAACAGCATCTTCGGGTTGATCGGCGAGAACAGAATCGGGAACGTCCACTGCCACCGTTCCTTGATGTCCTTCGACGGCTCACCCGAATAGAACCACGGGTACGGATTCACTTCGCGCGACAGGCCCGTCTTCTTGTTGAACTTGTCGACGTAGCCGCCGTTGTTCGTGCCGGAGTAGAAGATGTCCGGATCGAGGGGATCGGCCGCGATGTAGCCCGGCTCACCGCCGCCCACCTGATACGACACCGCCATGCCACCGGCCGCCTGCTGCGCGCCGATCGGCCGGCCGACGTTCCACTGCGAGGGCGTGCACAGGGTGCTGTTGTCCTGCTGCGACCCGCAGATGTGATACGGAATGTGCTTCGTCGTGATCACGTGGTACCACTGCGCCGTCGGGAAGTCCTGCTCGGACCACTTGCCGCCGGTGTTCATCGTCACCGCGCCACCGCCATCGTTCGCGCCCACGAGGTGCGTCGGATCGGCGGGGTCGATCCAGAGATCATGGTGATCGCCGTGCGTACCGTTGCCGATGCTCGTGAGCGTCTTGCCGGCATCGGCCGAGCGGAACAGCGACGTGTTCTGTGCGTACACGACGTCCGCGTTCTTGTGGTCGGCGAACAAGTGCGTGTAGTAGAACGCACGCTGACGGATGTTGCGGTCGCTGTTCACCAACGTCCACGTGGCACCGGCATCGTCGCTCTTGAACAGACCGCCGTTGTCGTTCTCGATCAGTGCGTACACGCGGTTCGAATTCGCGGCCGTGAGCGCCACACCGATACGACCCACCAAGCCCGACGGCAAGCCCTTGTT
>CANGXK010000249.1 GCA_947457715.1 Gemmatimonadota bacterium | reverse complement strand
GAGGTCCTTAACAGGCACAGCATTCCCGTCACGATGGACGCGGTGCTCGCGGAAGCCGCGATGGGCGCTGTTGGGCGTCCGCATATCGCGCGGGCGATGGTGGCCGGCGGGTGGGTTCGCGATTTCCGGGATGCCTTTGATCGCTGGATCGGCTTCGGTCGGCCCGCGTACATGGCGAAAGACCGTTTTGATGTTGCCGATGCTATCGCGCTTGTGCATCAGGCCGGCGGGCTCGCGGTCTGGGCGCACCCCGGGGATTCCGCGACGCCGACGCGAATTTTGCGACTGGCCGATATGGGACTCGATTCGGTCGAAGTGCTGCATCCAAGCCATCCGCCCTCGCTCGCCCAGCGCCTCTACGACCATACCGAGAAGGCCGGCCTGTTGCCGAGTGGTGGCTCCGATTGGCACGGTACGCACGACGGGCCGCGCCGGCTCGGCGGTCAACTCGTGCCAAAAATTTGGCTCGATTGGCAGGAAGCCCGTGTCGCTGCGCAAACCGTTGCGCGCGCCGCAGCCGGTACGGCGTGATGGCGAATCGCGTCGCGCTCGTCACTGGCGGCGCACGGCGGGTTGGGGCGGAGATCGTCCGCAGTTTCGCCGTCCGCGGATACGACGTCCTGCTCCATCACGGCAACTCACCCGACGCGGCCGCGACGCTCGCTGACGAGCTGAAACGGGCACAGGGGGTTCGCATCGAAGTGTGTCAGGATGACCTGGCTGACGTCGGTGCCCCCGCGCGCATCGTCGAACACGCGGTGCGTGCCTTCGGGGCGCTGGACGTCGTTGTGAGCTCGGCCTCGGTCTTGACGATGCATCCGTTCGACGCCGTCACGGCGGACGAGTGGGAGCAGACCGCCGCGATCAATCTGCGCGCGCCGTTTTTCCTCATGCAGGCGGCCGCTCGCGTCATGCGCGACAATGGCGTGATCGTGCAGCTGTCCGATCATCTCGCCTTCGAAACGATCTTCCCGCACCTGATTCCACATCAGGTCACGAAGTCCGCGCTGACGCAACTCGTGCGCACGACCGCGTCAGCGTTGGCGCCGAGATTGCGCGTCAACGCGGTGGCACCCGGACTGGTCCTCGCCCCCGACGATCTGTCGCAGGAGGCGATCGACCGGTTTCTGCGTGACGTGCCGTTGGCGCGCTCTGGGTCACCCGACGATGTCACGCACGCGATCCATTTCCTCGTCGACGCGCCCTACATCACCGGGGTCGTGCTTGCCGTTGATGGTGGCCGGCACCTTCGACGCTGAACGACCGGCATGACGGTAGTCCATGCGCCCACGCCGCTTACCTTCGATCGAATCGTCGTCATTGGTGGCGGCTGCTACGGCAGTTGGTATGCGCAGCAACTCACGAGAGCCGCACAGCGCGGCGCCTTGCACGCCCGCGAAGTCGTCGTGGTCGACCGCGATCCCGGCTGTAAGGTGGCCGGCGTGTTGGCGAGCGGTGGATACGATGGGCTCCCGCTGCGTCTCGAAGTCGCCGAATGGGCGGGATACCTCGCGGAATGGCTGGGGCAGGGACCCGTCGCGTTAGCCTCGGACGCGATGGTGCCGTCGCCGCTCATGCCCCACCTGTGTCTCGATTGGCTGATGGATCGGGCACGCCAACGCTGGCCCGAGCGCCCCTGTCGTGTGGTACCACTCGCGCTTTCCCCGCCCACCCCATGGGAGCGCGCCGCGCCGGACGGCCGGCACTACGTGAGCTTCGCGACATGGATGTGCCCTGTGAACTGCATCGAGCCAGCGCGCTGCCCGCACACCCGGGAAAGGCGCGACTGGAGTATGCCGCCGATGTTGCGACAGTATGTCCACGAGAACCCGACCCTCCTCGGTCCCGTTATCTTTCACTGCGTGCACCGCACCTATGGTGTCGGGATGATCGATGCCGCCGCCATTGCGGATGCGGACCGTCAGCTCGCCGCATGGGGGGCGTCCGGTCCCTGCACGGTGCTCGTCGGGACGGTGTCGCACTGCCATGGTGCGCTCGGTGTTCTGGCAATCGATTGACCTCTCTTCACCTTCTCGACGACATGTCTGACTCACGCCCCGAAAACATCGTCATCATCGGTTCCGGTCCGGCGGCGTGGACCGCCGCCATCTACGCGGCGCGCGCCAACCTGAAGCCGATCGTCTTCGAGGGGGAGCCGGTCGGCACCGAGCTTCCCGGCGGTCAGCTGATGCTCACGACGGACATCGAAAACTTCCCCGGCTTCCCCGATGCCATCAGTGGTCCTGAGCTCATGGACCGCATGCGGGCGCAGGCCGTTCATCATGGCGCACGGGTGGTTTCCGAGTTGGTCAAGGAAGTGCAACTCGCGTCGAAGCCGTTCGGGATCATCCCGAACTACTCGGCGCCGATCACGGCGCACACCGTCGTCATCGCGACCGGTGCCGCCGCCAAATGGATTGGACTCGACAACGAGCTGCGACTGGCGGTATCGGGCGGCGGCGTCTCCGCCTGTGCCGTCTGCGACGGTGCCATGCCATTCTATCGCCAGAAGCGCCTCGCCGTCGTTGGCGGCGGTGACACGGCGATGGAAGAGGCCATGTACCTCACCAAGTTCGCGAGCGAAGTCGTCGTGATCCATCGCCGCGACAGCTTCCGGGCGTCGAAGGTCATGGCCAATCGCGTGCTCGAACACCCCAAGGTGCGGGTGATCTGGAACGCGCAAGTCACCGACGTGCTCGGCGACGAGTTCATCACCGGCCTGCAACTCATCGACACGGAGACGGGCGCCTTGAGCGAGATCGAAGTCGGTGGCTTGTTCGTCGCGATCGGTCACACGCCGAATACGAAGTTCCTCAAGGGACAGCTCGACACCACCGAACACGGCTATCTCAAGGTGACGTCGTGGCGCACGGAGACGAATGTGCCCGGCGTCTTCGCGGCGGGTGATGTCATCGATGACTATTACCGACAGGCGATCACGTCGGCGGGCACCGGGTGCATGGCGGCCCTCGAGGCCGAGCGTTGGCTCGCCCATCACGGCATTGGTGAATCCCCCGTGCTGGAAACGGCGGAGGCACCGGTCCCGGTTACCCCGGAATCCCAGTTTCTGTGAGCACGCTCTCGATCCAGCAACTCACCGTCGGTCCGCTACAGGAGAACTGCTGGCTGCTCGCCGACACGGAGAGTGGGACAGCGGTGCTCGTCGATCCTGGGGACGAAGCGGAGCGTCTCCTGGAGGCGGTCGATGCGACCGGATGTTCGCTCGCGGCCATCTGGCTCACGCACGCGCACTTCGATCATGTCGGCGGCGTCGCTGGCGTGATCGCCGCGCGTCCGGTGCCGATCTGGGTCCACCGGGCCGATGCCTTTTTCTACGCCAATGCGGCGGCCAATGCAATGCGCTGGGGCGTCGTCATCGACAATCCTCCGCCTGCGGACCACGATCTCGTCGAAGGTGACCACGTCTCGTTGGGTAATTTCCAGTTCGTCGTCTGGCATCTGCCAGGACACGCGCCGGGACACGTGGCGTTTATCGGCCACCAACTCTGCCTCTCTGGCGACGTGCTCTTCGCCGGGTCGATCGGACGCACCGATCTGCCGCTTTGTGACCCGTCTGCGATGCATCGGTCGCTGATGCGACTGGCGACACTCCCGCCCGAGACTCGGGTATTTCCCGGGCACGGTGTTGATACCACGATAGGCCGCGAACTGGCGTCCAATCCGTTTCTCCGCGGTTCCGCCCGGCCACTGGGCGCCTGATCGCCGACTCCTCCTACCGGTTTTCGCATGTCGCCGTTCTCGCAGGCTCGCAGTGGGTCGCTCCTGATGGTGCTGATAAGCGCAGCAGCGCTGTCGGCCTGTTCGAACATTACCGAGAGCACCACGCAGCTCAACAATTACGGCGCCATCACCATTGCGGCGAAGAACGCAGCGTCCGGGCGGGCGACGGCGACGATCAATGCGGTGTTCTTTCAGGGACTCTCGGCCACCGCGCCCAACAGTGCGCTGCAGCAGGGCGACCAGTGCGCGTACGCCCTGATCGATACGACCTCCGGTGGGGCGTCCGGGTCGTTGAAGGTCGGGGAGAGCCTGTCGCTCACGTTCGCTGGCACCAGCGTCGTGATGCCCTACTCGACCGCGTTCTTCCGTTATGAGCCGGCCACCGGGATGAACCTCAGCTATGCGGCCGGAGAATCCGCAACGATCAGCGTGCCTGGCGCTGCCGGGGTCTTTCCCGCGGCCGCCATTACGGTCAAGCTCGCCGAGCCGCTGGTGCCGGGACCGCTCGTCGTTCCGGCCGTCGGCTCGTCGCTCAACGTCACCTGGAACGCCACCAATGACGCGTCGGCGGCGATCATTTTGTCCGTCCGCTACGGCGCGACGCCGACATCGACCGTGGCGAATGAGCAGATCTACTGCGCCCTCAAGGATGATGGGGCGTTTCAGGTACCCGCTACGGGACTTGCCGAGTTCTTGGCGTCGCCGTCGTCGCTGCGCTCGGTAACGTTGATTCGCTGGCGCTCACAGGAAGTCAGTCCCGATGCGTCGAGCCTGTTGCACGTCGTTTCGACCGTCGATACGATCATTCGCTTCCCCTGAGCGCGCGGAGGCGGTGACATCGGTGAACACACGCGTCGAACAGGACCCGCT
>CANGXK010000248.1 GCA_947457715.1 Gemmatimonadota bacterium | reverse complement strand
TAGGCCCGACGGTGCGAGCGCCCCACGCGACCACGCAGTTGATAGAGCTGGGCGAGCCCCAAGTGGTGGGGGGGGTTCACGAACATCGTGTTGGCGTTCGGCACGTCGAGCCCGCTTTCCACGATGAGGGTGGACACCAGGATGTCCACTTCGTGGTCGACAAACTGACGCATCACCGTTTCGAGTTCGCGCTCCTTCATCTGGCCATGCCCAACGGCCACCTTGGCGCGGGGCACGATACGGCGCAGGTGATCGGCGATCGCTTCGATGGTCTCGATGCGATTGTGCACGAAGAAGATCTGCCCACCGCGGTCGAGTTCGCGCGAGATTGCCTCCTCGATCAGGGCATCGTCGAACGGTTCGACGAACGTGAGCACCGGCGAGCGGTCACGCGGCGGCGTCTGCATGAGCGTGAGATCGCGCAGGCCGGCGAGCGACTGATGCAGCGTACGCGGAATCGGCGTGGCGGTGAGCGTGAGCACGTCGGTTTGCAGCTTGAGTTGCTTGAGCCGCTCCTTGTGCTTCACACCGAAGCGGTGCTCCTCGTCGACGATGATGAGCCCGAGGTCGGCGAACTCGACGTCGGGGCTGAGCAATCGATGCGTGCCGATCACGATATCGATCTGCTTCTTCCGGAGCTTCTCGACCACGACCGCCTGTTCCTTGGCCGTCTGGAAGCGACTCATCACTTCCACCGTGACGGGGAAGTCGGCGAGCCGATCCCCGAAGCTGCGCGCGTGCTGCTCGGCCAAAATGGTGGTGGGCACCAGCACCGCCACCTGACGGCCCCCCTGCACCGCCTTGAAGGCGGCGCGAATGGCGATCTCGGTCTTGCCGTAGCCCACGTCGCCCACGAGCAAGCGATCCATGGGCCGATCGCTCTCGAGGTCGCGCTTCACGTCTTCGGTGGCTTTGCGCTGATCAGGCGTGTCTTCGAACAGGAACGAACTTTCGAGCTGCCGCTGCCACGCCGTGTCCACGCCGTGCGTGGGGCGCGTGGCCACTTTGCGGCGGGCGTAGAGATCGAGCAATTCCTGCGTCATCTCGAGAATCGCCATGCGCGTCTTCTCGCGCTGCTGCTTCCAGCGATTGCCCCCGAGCTTGTGCAACCGCGGGGCGGGTGCGTCTTCCGATACATCGCCGGCGCTGCGATACCGCTCGATCTGATCGATGCGATACAGCGGCACATTCAGCCGATCGCCGCCTTCGTACTCGATGACCGCCGCTTCGATCGTGCTTTCGCGCACGAAGATTTTTTCGATGCCGCGATAGATGCCGATGCCGTGCTCGAGATGCACGACGTAGTCGCCCGGCTTGAGCGCCCCGATGGTATCGAGTGGCGCCCCCGTGCTGTACTTGCGCGTGCGGCGCAGCCGGCGATCACGACGGAAAATCTCGTGATCGGTGAGCACGCGCACGACGTTCGGGATGATGAAGCCGCCACCGAGCACGCCGATGGCGAGCGCCGCCGACAGCGGGCCGTCTTCCGCCAGCAGTTCGTCGAGACGCTCCACTTGGCCGGCGTTGTCGCACAGAATGACCGTGGGCAACCCGTCGCGCTGCAGCTTGCGCAGCACGCGCAAGTCACGCGAAATCGATTCCGGCGGACGCGTGGCGAACGCCACATCGGGCTCGGGGCCCTGCGGCTGGAGGTCGGCCGACGACGCACTGACGGCGCGCTGCGGCGGCGGCGCGAGACGAATGGTACCGAAGCGCGCGAGCGTACTCGCCATCTCGGGCGGCGGCACGAACAGCCGTTCGCGACGCACCCACTCTTCGCCGCGACGACGCGCGAGTTCGAGATGGTGCGCGGCCTCGTCCCACGTGCGCACCAGTTCCGGCAGCACCGACGTGCCCGACGGCATCACGACCACGGCATCGGGCGGCCACAGCGAAGGCAACGACACGCGTTCGGCGTCGCCGCCGTCGTCGCGCACGCGACCATCGACGGGCAGGATCAGCGCGAGTTCGGCATCGCGCGTGCTGCGCTGCGTGTTCAGGTCGAAGTGACGCAGCTCGACGATGTCATCGCCCCAGAACTCGAGGCGCACCGGCTCGGCCATGCCGAACGAATAGATGTCGATGATGCCGCCGCGCACCGCAAACTGCGCCACGTCTTCGACCATCGGCACACGCTCGAAGCCGATCGACTCGAGATGCGCCGTGAGGTCTTCGAGGCGGCGCACGTCGCCCTTGCGCAGTTCGAGGCGCGCGCCGGCCAATGCCCGTGGCAGCGCGGTCTGCTCGAGCACCGCGCGCGCCGTCGTGAGTAACAGGCGCACACCGCTGCGCCCCAGTTTTTCGAGCGTTTCCACACGCTCGCCGGCCACTTCCGCATGCGGCTCGACTTCGCCGAACCCCTCACGTGGCGGGTACAGCGCGACCGGGATGTCGTCGACCAGCGATTGGAGATCGGCCAACCACCGTTCCGCATCGCCCACTTGGTCGGTGATGACGACGACCAACCGCTGCGGCAGCGCGCGGGCCAGTGCCGCCACGAAGACGGCGTCGGCCGAGCCGGCGAGTCCACCCACGCGGAGACTCTGACCGGGACCGGGAATCGCCTTGTGGACGCGTGCGAACGCCGGCAGCGCCTCGATCGCATCGAGCAGTCTGGGGAGGCCCATCAGCGTCTCGCCAACCAGGCTTCGGCCAACAAGGCCGCGAGGGCCAGCGCCACCAGCGGCAACATCAGCCCGTGACCGGCGGCGCGATCGAACACGAGCGTGCGCCACGCACTCACGCTCGTGGCCGGCGTGACATCACGTCCGGCAATGTGGGTGCGCATCACGGCGACCGCGCTGTCCGCTGCTCCCTGCCCCATCCCCGCCACGTCCGACTCCTCTGGCTCCGGATTCACCACCAACGCGCCGATGCGCGCGGCCTGACGACGCAGGTAGTACACCCCCGCTTCATTGGGAACGGTGAGACGGTCGCTATTCGTGCCCACGATTGTTCCGTCGGGTCGCTCGAGCCCCGTGACGCCGCGCAAGCCGGCGATGCGCTCGCCGGGCACGGCTTCGATGAGACGTCCGTCTTCACCCAAACGTCGCGAGAGGGCCTCCAGCAGCCACGGCACGAAGGCGGCGCGCCGCGGCAGTTCGGTGGCCTCAGGTTCGAGCGGCGAGGCGATGAGCACATAGCCCTCGCCTGCCACCGCCCAGGCCGATCCGCCGGCGGTGGCGAGCGTGTCGGGCATCACCGGCGTCGCTGGGCCGTCTGTGGCTGGCCTGTCCCCCGGCGAATACACCAGCGGATAGCGCAACCGTACCGGCGTCCCCTCGAACAACTGCACCGACGCGGCGTTGGAATCGAGCGGCGCACCATCCGCACTCGCGGCCCTCGCCAGCACGAGATTGCGCGCGATCGCGCCGAAGCGCCAGGGGATCCCCAATCGCGTGAGGGTGCGATTGGCTTCGCCGATGCGCACCGGATCGAGTGGCGCGGTGAGCAGGACCGGCAACCGCACGCCTGCGGCATCGGCACCGGACACCGTCACGCTGCGGGCGCCGCCTTCGGCCCCGCGCTCCAGTCGCTTTTCATCCACCAACGTGGACAGCGCGGCCGCGAGGAACGGACCGCCTTCCGGGCGCAGGGCGACCGTCGGTGGCGGCGCGACGCGCACCGCAAACCAGCGCGCGTCGTCGGCCCGCAGCGCGTCGGCGTCGACTTCCACCTTGCCGCGCACCCAGCCCGTACTATTGCTCGCGAGGCGCTGCGTGACGCGGACGGGCGCGCCAACGGGCGCACTGGCCACGGCACCTCGGGCCACCGTGCGGCCGTCCAACAGCAGTCGCCAGTCGGCGGAGTCAGGGGCGCTGATGGCGAAATCGACCGTGCCCGACGGCGTCCACCGGGCGGGTTCGGCGCGCGCGGCCAACACGGCCCGATTGCGCACCGCGTTGGCACCATGCGCCAGGATCACCACCGGCACGGCGCCGGCGTTCACGACACTGTCGGTGGAAAAGGCGTTGCCCTGTCCATCACTCACGATCGCCACCACCGGTGCCCGCGGGCTGCCGCTGCGTGCGAGTCCCACCGCGCGGCGCGTCGCGGCCGCGAGGTCACCGCGCCCGCCCAACGGCGCGAGCCCGTTCAATGAGGTCAGCAACGATGGCGCGCCCCCGCCGATCACGCGTCCGTCGGCCGTCACGATCCAGGCACGATCGTCGTTCGAGAGATCCGAGAGCAGCCCTCGCACATCGGCCCGCAGGCTGTCGAACACCGACCGCTCGTTGCCGATGATGCCGGTACTCATGGAATTATCGAGCACGATGGCCAGACTGACCGGGGCATGTCCGAGCCCGGCGAGCTTGGCGATCGGACGCGCCGCCGCCAGCGCCAACGCCACCACGGCGAGGATCCGCAGCAGCAGCAACAGGCGATGGCGGAGCTTGAGATCGCGGCTGTGTTCCTGTTCCATGCGCGTGAGGTAGCGCACGGCGGGAAAATCCACCGTTCGACCGACCTTGCGGCGCAACAGATGCACGAGCAACGGCACGCCGACCAGAGTGGCCAGCGTCAGAAACAGCGGAGCGAGAAACGCCATCGAGAGGCTGCGAGAGGACTACAACGAAGTCGGGAACACAGGGAGAGGCGGGTGAATCAGATCATGGC
>CANGXK010000247.1 GCA_947457715.1 Gemmatimonadota bacterium | reverse complement strand
CATCGCCTGGTTCATGGCGTAGGCGTGATGGTAGTAGGCCCCGTAGTTCCAGCCCAGCAGCATCTGCCGGCGCGATCCGCCGTGCAGGAAGATCACGGCGGGGTAGCGTTTGCCCGGCGTCGCGTCGGGCGGCATGAACAGCTGCCCGTACGATTCCACGCCATCGGCCGCGCGCAACGCGATCGCGGTCGGCGTGACGAGTGACGCCGACGGGAAGTCCGCCGGCATCGTCTCGGCGGCCAAGTGCGTCCACTGCCGCGTGCTGCCCGCCGTCGTCATCACGGCGGCGTGCGCCGGCATGCGTGCATCGCTCACCAGCGCATACGTCCCACCCGCGCTGGATTCCACGGCGTTCCATGCGATGTGCGCACCGCTCACCGTGGCTACCGGCGCCGACTTTCCGTCGGCGGCGACGCGCATTACATGCCGCCGATCGATGTCGCCGATGTTTGTGTTATAGATCAGCTGCGTTCCGTCGTTGCTCGCGGCGACAAACTCCACTTCACCGTTACCGGGAGTGAGTTCGATCGGTGCGCCGCCGCTGGCCGCCACGCTGTACAGATGGGCCCAGCCAGTGCGCTCCCATGGAAACACGATGCGATCGCCGGCCATCCAGAACAGCTGATTGTCCGCCACGATGGCCCAGTACGCACTGCCGCGACCCGCCGTGGCGCGGAAGATTTCCCGCGCCTGCCCGCTCGCGACATCGGCCACCATGATCCCCCACGGCTGGGCGGATCGCGTGGCGCGAAAGCCGAGTCGACGGCCGGCATACGGCGTGCGCAGGAACGCGATGCGCGATCCGTCGCGCGACCATGCGGGTGCATTGTCGGTGTCGGTGCTCGGCGCCATCCACCGCAGCGTCTTTGCCGCGAGCGTATACACGCCGACAAAACTGTGCGTGCCGCGATTGGACACGAACGCCAGCTGCTCGCCCGACGGTGACCAGCGCAGCGAGCCGCCGCTGCCACGCATTTTCAGCAGTGGCGACACGCGCAGGGAATCACCGGCCATCGCGGCCATCCAGACGGCGCCGCGTCGCAGGAACGCCACGCTGCCGCCGCGGGGCGCCGGCGTGGGCGATGAGCCCTCGGTGACGCGCGTCGCCAGCGTTCCGTCGAGACGGACACGCCAGATGGCTTCCTCCGCACCATTCGGATCGCTCGTGGGGTTGGGGACCTCACCCGCCCGATTGGGGCCGCCGCCGCGCACGAAGTACAGCGTGCGGCCGTCAGCGCTGAACGCGAGCGACGTGATGTCCTGCCCGTCGTCCTGCGTGAACGCGGTGACCTGCCGGGCGTCGGACCGCGTGGAGTCGGTGACCCAGATGTTGCGCACGCCGCGCGCATTCAGCACAAAGGCGACCGCGTTGGCCGCCGGTGCCGCGACGATGGTGGCCGCAAAGGGAGCACCATCGATCTGCCGGATGGTCGGCTGCGCACCGGTGAGGCGCGGTGCGACGAGCAGGGACGCAGCGCAGAGGAGCGCCGACAGCGCAACTGAGCGACGAGGCATGTTGTGGACGGTTATGGTGATGTCCGGAGCTGACTGGTAAAACCTTCGTCCGGACAATGGCGATGTCCAGTATGTTGACTCGATGGACTCCCCGCTGAAGACCCGCGCAATCGTCTCGGCGCTGCTCATCGTCGTGCTGGTGGTGCTGGCGTCATCACAGGGCGTTCACGGCGCGCTCCTGACGGCGTTCGCTGCCTCCGATCGCTTGATTGCACAGCACGCCGTGGCCGGTGTGGTGGTTTTCGTGCTGCTGTCCGCCCTGTCGGCGATGCTGGCGTTCTTCTCCAGCGCGGTGCTGGTGCCGCCGGCGGTGCATGCGTGGGGGCCGGTCTTCACCGCGCTGCTGCTTTGGCTTGGGTGGATACTCGGTGGCGTGATTGCCTACACGCTCGCCCGACTCCTCGGCCGGCCCGTCGTGGAACGCTTGGCCTCCGCCAAGTCACTGGCGCAGCTCGACCGCCGTCTGACTGAGCGGACCCCATTCGGCGTCGTGCTGCTGATCCAGTTGGCGTTCCCCTCGGAAATCCCCGGGTATCTGCTCGGGCTCGTACGCTATCCACCAAGCCGTTACCTGAGCGCACTGGCGATCGCCGAACTGCCGTATGCCGTTGGCACGGTGTTGTTGAGCGAAGGGCTCGTGGAGCGACGCGTGGGGTTGCTGGCCATTATCGGTGTGACCGCCATCGTGGCCGCCGTCGTGGTGTCGCGCGCGCTCCGGCGTCGACTGACCCACGCCGATCAGCCCTGAGGCCTTGCAACTCGCCGGACGGGGGTACGGGACATGGTATCCGGTACGGACCGCCGCGCTTTCGTCGCCGTCGGGCGCGCTGAACGCGGTAATTTGACTTCCCACGATGACCCCCTCTCTCCGCCTCGTTCCCTACGACCGCGCATGGCCCGCGAGATTTGCCGCTGAGGCTGACCGCCTACGGCTCGCCCTCAACACGACGGCCGTCGCGATCGAGCACGTGGGGAGCACGGCGGTGCATGGGCTCGATGGGAAGCCGGTGCTCGACATCGCGATCGCGGTGGCGACCGAAGCAGACGCTGATGTCTGTATCGGGCCCATGCAAGCGCTTGGATACCACTATCGCGGACCGCACGGCGATGACCCCCGTCGTCGGTATTATGTGCGTGACGACGACACGGGCGAACGTCTCGTGCACGTGCATTTGTATGTGCTGCCGGCGCTGGCGTGGCAGGAGAAGCTGGCGTTCCGCGATGCGCTCCGTGCCGATCCGGAACTGGCGGCGGCATATGCCGCGGAGAAGTATCGCGTAGCGCAGCGGGTCGGTTGGGACAGAGGCGCGTATTCACTCGCCAAGGGGCCTTTCGTGCAACGTGTGCTCGCCCACCTCTAAGAGTGCGTCCTCCCACGCATAATCACGAATGACTCGTGGCTGCTGTGCGTACCACGCGTAGGTCTCGCGCAAACCTTGCTCGAGCGGCGTCAGCGTGAGGCCGAGTTGCTCAGTTACCCGTGCGGCGTTGACCGTGATGACGGGAAGGTCCAGGTATTCGCCGAAGTAGTTGGGCGGCTGCAGGAGGCTGCCACCGGACTGGTGAATCTGCGCGCGGGGGACGTGCACAACCCGCGCCTCACGCCCGGCCGCGCGCGCCAGCAGGTGCACGAAATCGAGCTGCGTGATCGGCGGAGAGTTGCCGAGGTTGAATGCCTGCCCGATCGCTGGGTCATGGGTAGCCGCGAGAATGGCCGCACGCGCGACGTCCTGGGCCGATACCCACTGCATCGTCACCTGTCCGTCATCAGGCACGATGATCGGACGACCCTCGCGTAGCCGATCCCAGAAGAACGCTTCCCGGTCGAAGGCGTTGTGCGGACCGTAAATGAACGCCGGGCGCAGCGTACACACCGGCACGCCCTCGCTCTTGCACAGAGCGAACAGCGCGCGTTCGGTATTGGCCTTTTGCGCGCTGTACACCTCGGGGTGAGTGTCCGGCACCAGCGGTGCATCTTCCGTGTACGGACCGCCGGAGGGATACACGGCCACACTGGAGGTGAACACGTAGCGGGAGAGACCCGGTGCCGTCGCCCGTGCGGCGGCAAGGACCTGCTCGGGCGTGGTGCCGCGCTGCCAGTCGTACACGTTGTCGTACACAACGTCAAACCGCTCACCGGCCAACACCGTCTGCACAGCCACGCTGTCGTTGCGGTCGCACTGGACGGTGGTAACGCGTGCGCCGAACGGCGTGCTGCTGCCGCGGTGCATGAGCACGACCACGTCGCCACGTGCCAGCAGCTGCTCGACGAGTGCACGCCCGATGAGCTGGGTTCCGCCGATGACGAGTACACGGGCCATTGCTGCTCCTGTCTGAATGAAAAGGGTCGTACGAATCTCGAAGATTGTCCCGTGGTACGTGACCTTCCGTCAGGCATTCGTCAGCACGGGCACCGCACGATACGGCGCGTTGCAGGCTTCACGGTTGCGATCGCATGATTCGCTCGCTCCGGCAATATGGTACTTTGCGCGTGTGGCCGTAGCCGATCACTCTCTGCAGGAGCAGTCGACATGTCCGACCGGATTCTCTTTGACGACGGCGCCTCGTATGAGCGTTACATGGGCGTGTGGAGTCAGCTGGCTGGTGCAGCGTTTCTGGAGTGGATGGCGCCGGCATCGGGGCTGCGATGGCTCGATGTAGGCTGTGGCAACGGCGCGTTTACCGAGGTGCTCGCATTGCACGGCGCGCCGGCCGCATTGTACGGCATCGATCCGTCGGCGGCGCAGCTCACCTATGCGCGCACGCGTCCGGTGCTGCGCCAGGCGAAGCTCTGTGAGGGGGATGCGATGGCGTTGCCATACCCCGATGATTCTTTCGACGTGGCGGTGATGCCGCTGGTGATCTTTTTCCTCTCCGACCCGGCCACCGGTATTGCCGAGATGGTACGCGCAGTGCGCCCCGGCGGCATCGTGGCTGCGTACGCGTGGGACATGCATGGTGGCGGCTTCCCCTATCATGTGGTGCAGAACACAATGCGCGAACTTGGTACGGTGGTGCCGGCACCGCCGAGTCCCGGGGCATCGCGCGGCGAGACGATGGACGCGTTGTGGCGCGCGGCCGGGCTGAGTGAGGTCGAACGGCATGCATT
>CANGXK010000246.1 GCA_947457715.1 Gemmatimonadota bacterium | reverse complement strand
TCATTCACGGTGGTACTCACCGAGCGCTCGTACACCGTCGCGAACCGCCGCTCCATTTCATCTGGCGGCAGCCCGTTGTACGACCAGATGACCGACACCACGGGGATGTCGATTTCCGGGAAAATGTCGGTGGGCATCCGGAACAGCGACAACACCCCGAAGAGCACGACCAGCAGTGCGCCGACGATGAAGGTGTAGGGGCGCTTCAGCGCCAGTTCAACGATCCACATGCTATCGGGTCGCGCCGAGCACCTTGAAGCGGCGGCCGTCATGCAGCGTGCGCACGTCGCCGAACCGGTCGGCGATCACCTGCTCGTACGGGAGCGTGCGATTGGCCACCAGCATCAGGCGGCCGCCGACCTTCAGATGCGTGTAGGCATCGGCGATGAACTGCCGCGGTACCATGAGATCGGTCGCCTTCCCCTGGTGGAACGGCGGGTTGGAGACCACCACGTCGAACCGTTCGTCGCCGACGGCGCCGCCGACATCGCTGGCGCGGACCTCGGCGTTGGCGAGTTCCGCCGTGGCGATACCGCGCGACACGCAGCGCACCGCTTCCGCATCGGCATCGACCATCAGCACGCGGCCGGTTCCCGAGAGAGCGGCGGCCGTGAGCCCGAGGGCGCCGGCGCCGCTGCCGAGGTCGAGCACCGACTCCCCGGCGCGGACGTCCATGAGGTCGCCCAGAATCTGCGTGGCTTCATCGAGATGCTCCCAGGAGAACACCCCCGGCCGGGAATACAACGTGTGCGCGAGGCCGTGCAGCGTGATCGGCACGGCGCGGAAATGCTCCGGATCGAGATAGGGCGACGTGCCCTCGGTGAGCGAGGACGGGGCAATCTGGTTCTTGGTCGCCACCGCCATCCGGTGACCGCTGTGCTGCGCCTCGAGACGGGCCGCCCCGAAAATCGACTCCAGCAGGCGCACGGCCGGCTTCACGCCTTCGTCGTTCGCACCGGCGATGTAGCACTTCCCGCCAACGCGCAGCGCGTGAAACGCCTCCCAGATCAGCTGTTGGAGCGCGACCTTGTCGGTCGACACGCGAATGGTGACCACGTCGGACGCGGTCGCCAGCGGGAAGCGGTGCGTGCCGTGCGCGTGGATCACGTGCCCACCGGCAACGCCGTTGGCTTTGAGCGTCCGCTCGGGGGCCTGCACCGACGGCAGGGAACGATCGGAGCACCAGAGCACCGAGGCCCCGCCGGCGACCGCCGCGGCGGCGGCCACCAGACCGTTGCCGCTGTTGAGGTGCACCGACGTGCTGCGGCCCAACGACGCCATCTGCTCGGCCAGCATCATCGTGGCCGGGTCGACCGTCCCGTGTGCAAACACCCCGGGCTTGGTGGCCACCAGCACGCGCGAGCCCGCGATGGAGAGCGGGGCGGTCTGCCAGTAGGAATAGCGGTCGGGGGCGGTATCGGTCGGTGTCGTCATCCCTGCATTCTAGCGGGTGAGGACAGCCGCCCCTACTCCTCGAGCAGCAGATCCCCGCACGCCACGACCTTGGACATCGCCGCCGCCGACTCGTGGATATTCACGTAGTAGCTGCCGCTGTCAGGGAGCGCGAGGCGCAGCGTCGCCTTGCCCTCGGCAGCGCCCTTCCCATCCACACGCAGCGCCGGATACGCCGACGACGAGCCCAGCACGGGGCCACCCTTCGCACAGCTGCCCACGTGGACATGCCAGGGGTGGACGGCGCCCGCCACATCGCGGGCGTACGTGACCTCGACGGCGGTCGTTCTCGGTGTCTTCCCGGCCAACATCTCCACTTCGCCCCGGATCTTGGACCCGCCTACACCGAGCACCATACCGTCCCACGCCACGTGGCGACGCACTGCGCCGTTGGCCAGCGACGAGCCGGCCACCAGCAACAGAGTGAAACCGGCCACCACGGATTTCGTCGCGAACATTTACGGCATCTCCTTCAGCACGAGGTAGGCACCACCGGTCTTGAGCGCGATGGTGACAGGCAAGTCGGTGCGATTGCGCCAGAACCAACCATGCACGCCGTCGAAGGCCGCTACCAGCTCCCCCGACTCTCCCGCCGACGTCCCTTTGCCGTAGCGATGTGCGGCGTAGTCCTTTGGCGGATCGTGCGGTTCACCATGCATGTTGAAGTACACCTCACCGCCGTTCGTCGTCCACGCGTACCGCGCCTTCTCCGACGCGCGCATCGACATCTTCACTTCGATGCCCTCGGTGGGCTGCAGCGTAATCGCCATCGAGTCTCGCCACGGCGAACCGGCGGCACCGATCGCCACCCGCTTCGTGCGCGCGGTCGGCGCAGCGGCCGCGCCACGCGCGAGTGCCAACTTGATTCGCCCCATCTCGGTCAGGCCAAGCCGCTGCCCCACGCCGGTCGGATCGCGCCCGGTCTCGGCCGGCAGCACCACGGTTGCAACGAGCGCGGCGATCACGATCAGCGCCAGCAGCGAGAGCCACCCGAGCACACGCACGCTCGGCAGGCTGTCGCGCGGTATTGATTCGTCTGACGTGCTCATCGCTAGGCCGGTGCCATCGTGAAGTACCCGTTCACCTGATACACCACCAGCGCCACACCACTGATCAGCAGCAGCACATTCGCGGCGACGGCATATCGCTCGAACGCGGCGCTCCGGCGCCAGAAGCTCATGGCGAGCAGAATCACGCACAACGCGAGGAACTGCCCAATCTCCACGCCCACGTTGAAGGCGAGCAGGTTGGCCATCAACCCGTCGGTCGCCAACTCGAAGTCGAGCATCTTGGTGGCCAGCCCGAGTCCATGACACAGACCGAACAGCATCGTGGTGCCGCGGGGATCGGGCTGATACTTCAACCATCGGGCGAACACGCCGAGGTTGTCGAGCGCCTTGTACATCACCGACGCGCCGATGATCGCGTCGATCACGAAGGCATTCACATGCACGCCGGTGAGCACCCCGGCAAGGAGCGTGATCGAATGCCCGAGCGCGAACAGCGTGACGTACACGCCGATGTCCTTCAGGCGATACAGATAGAAGATCACGCCACAGAGAAACAACAGGTGATCGTAGCCGGTCACCATGTGCTTGGCGCCGAGATAGAGGAACGGCATGATGCGAACGCCGAACGTCTCTTGGATGTAGCCCTTGTCGCCAGCGGACACACCGTGCGCGAACGCATCGAGTGGAAACGCCAGGGCCAACAGGAGCAGCGCGCGCAGGCGCACCCTAGTACCGGAATGCATGCTGCCGCTCTACCAACAGCGGGTTGGTGTCGCCATTGATGTCATGACGCAGGTTGTGGTTGTAGACCACGAAGAGATCACCCAGCGGGGAGAAGGTCCAACGGATGCGCATGCGCGAGTGGGCGGGTCGGAGTGCTACGAGGTCGCCGGTCTCCCGCCTGTGCGCAGGAACTCGGCAAACTCCCCGGGCAGCCCTGCCTCGATCACCCCGCGGGCGGCCGCCTCCACATCA
Organism: Gemmatimonadota bacterium; assembly: GCA_947457715.1. The sequence continues at coordinate 1,192 of CANGXK010000246.1, read as the reverse complement.
TACGCCACGCGCACGAACTCCACACGGGGCTCGGCCTCTCCGAGTTCGAGCAACACATAGCCGGCGCGCCAATCCCCGTCCTTCGGTCGTCCCACGCTGCCGGTGTTGATGAAGTGCATCCCACTCACCACCCGATGCCACGGCTTGTGCGTGTGCCCGAATGCGATCGCATCGCCGGCCTTGAGGCCCACCAGGGCGGCCATCTTCATGCAGAACTCGTCACTCCGGTCTGCGGTCCAGTACACCGTGTTGAGCGTCGGCGTCCCATGCACGAGCACCAGCCGCGGTCCATTGGCGTGCCCACCAAGCGGGCGTACGTCGAGCGAGAACGGCAGCGCGCTCAGATAGCGCACGGTCTCGGCCGATACAGCGCCGAGCGTGTACGTGTAACTGATGTGCGCCAGTTCTTCCTGCCGCGGCGTTTCGCTCTTGCATCCGCAGTGCTTGTACGACGTAGCCACCGTGGAGTCGTAGTTGCCGGCAATGCCCGCGATGCCGCGTTCGCGCAGGCGCGCGACGACCTCATTCGGCGCAGTCGAATAGCCCACGAGATCGCCGGCATGATAGATCGCATCCACGTCGCCACGCGCGTCGATATCGGCCAGCACGGCATCGAGCGCGTGAATATTGGCGTGGATGTCGGAGATGAGGGCGTAGCGCATCATGACTGAGCCGCCGGGAAGTAGCGACGTCGCGCCCACAGCGACGCGTACACGAGGCCCACCAACGCCGGCACTTCGATGAGCGGACCGATCACCGCCGCCAGCGCCTCGCCCGACGCGATACCGAACGTGGCCACCGCCACGGCGATCGCCAGTTCGAAGTTGTTGCCCGCCGCCGTGAACGACAGCGACGCCGTGGTTTCGTAGTCGAAGCCCAGCCGACGCGAAAGCCAGAACGCGAGCCCGAACATGACGCCGAAGTACACCAGCATGGGAATCGCGATGCGGACGACATCCAGCGGCAGCGACAGAATGCGATTGCCCTGCATGGCGAACATCAGCACGATCGTATACAGCAAGCCAAGCAACGCGGTGGGCCCGAACTTCGGCATGAACACCGTGTCGTACCACATGCTGCCCTTGGCCTGCACCAGCGTCTTTCGCGTGAGATAGCCCGCCACCAACGGCACGCCCAGGAAGATCGCGACACTCGTGGCGATTTGTCCCATCGACACAGTGAGCGTCGTGGT
>CANGXK010000245.1 GCA_947457715.1 Gemmatimonadota bacterium | reverse complement strand
GGGTGTTCGCCGACGGTGCGCTGACGGCGGCCCGCTGGCTCGCGGCTGCGCGCGCACCTGGCGTGTACACGATGCGTAACGTCCTGGCATCGAGCCAGGCGATTTCCTGACCTCTCAGCGCGGAACGACGATGGCGCAGCGACTCTTCGGGTGCGGTACCGCACTCGTCACGCCGTTCATGGCAGACGGGTCCATCGACGAGGTCGCCCTCCGCGCCTTCGTGGAGTGGCAGGTCGGCGAAGGGGTGCGCATGGTCATCCCCTGCGGGTCGACCGGTGAAGCCGTCACGCTGGCGCCAGCGGAGCATCGTCGCGTGGTCGAGATCACCGTCGAGCAGGTCAACGGCCGGGTGCCGGTGATCGCCGGTGCGGGCTCGAACGATACGCCGCGCGCGATTGCGACCTCGCTCGAAATGAAGGCGGTCGGCGCCACGCACCTGCTGCATGTCACACCGATGTACAACAAGCCGCCGCAGCGCGCGATGATGGCGCACTTCCGCGCCATCGCCGATGCGTGTGATTTGCCGATCGTGATCTACAATGTGCCCGGTCGCACGGCGATCAACCTTGAAGCGCGCAGCTGCCTCGAGCTGGCGGCCGACCCGCGCTTCGTGGCGGTGAAGGAGGCCTCTGGCAATCTCGCGCAGATCACGCAGATCATCCGTGAACGCCCCGAGCACTTCGCCGTGCTCTCTGGCGACGATGGGCTCACGCTCAGTGTCATGGCGCATGGCGGGGATGGCGTCATCTCGGTGATCTCGAACGTCGTACCGGCCCTCATGGCGGCGCTCTGCGACGCGATGGCGCGCGGTGATCTGGCCGAGGCCCGGCGCCTCGATGCGCGTCTGGCGCCGGTCGCCCAGGCCGCTTTCATCGAGTCGAATCCGATACCCGCAAAAGCGATGCTCGCGATGATGGGGCGCATGCGCGATCAACTGCGCCTCCCGTTGGTCTCGCTGCTCGACGTGCACCATCCGCTGGTGCGCGAAGCGCTCGCCCAGGCCGGCGCGCTCGCGTCGTAACGGCACGTCCGTCCATTACCACTTTTCACGATTCTGCTCCCATGGCTTTCTCGCTGACCGACCTCGAAGCGCGTTTCAACGATCCGCTCCTCCTCGATGGTGGCGTGGCGCTGCCGTCTGACGCACAGAGCCTGTTCGACCACGCGCTGGCGTTGCTGGAGCGCGGTGACATTCGCGCCGCGCGTCGCGACGCCGACGGCACGTGGCACGCCGTGCCGTGGGTGAAGCGCGCGATCCTGCTGGGGTTCCGCATCGGGCGCGTCGTGGAAATGCCGGGGCAGGCGCCGTTTCATTTTCTCGACAAGCATACGTTTCCCACGCGCGAGTTCCGGGTGGAGCAGCAGGTGCGCATCGTGCCCGGCGGCTCCACGGTTCGGCGTGGCGCGTACCTTGCCCAGAATGTCGTCTGCATGCCGCCGATGTACATCAACGTCGGGGCGTACGTCGGCCGCGGCACGATGGTCGATTCGCACGCCCTCGTGGGCTCGTGCGCGCAGATCGGTGAGCGGGTGCATCTCAGTGCCGCCGCGCAGATCGGTGGGGTGCTCGAACCCATCAACGCCTCCCCGGTCATCATCGAAGACGATGTGATCGTCGGTGGGAACTGCGGCGTGTACGAGGGCACCGTGGTGCGCGCGAAGGCGGTGCTGGGCGCCGGGGTGATTCTCACGCGCGGCACGCCCGTGTACGATCTGGTGAAGGAAACGGTGCATCGCGCCACCGCCGATGGTCCGCTGGTCATTCCCGAAGGCGCCGTCGTTGTACCGGGCGCGCGTCGCGTCACCTCCGCCTTCGGTGAAGCCCAGGGGCTGTCGCTGCAGACGCCGGTCATCGTGAAGTACCGCGACGACAAGACCGATGCCGCGACCGCGCTTGAGGTATGGTTGCGGTGAGTATCTCCCGCTCGCCATTAGTGGTGCGCGGTGTCCTTCGCGCCCCTGGTGACAAGTCGATCAGCCATCGGTCGCTGATTTTTGCCGCCATGGCGAGTGGTCCCACGCGTATCCGTGACATTCTCGCATCCGCCGACGTGCATGCCACGGCGGGTGCGCTGCGCGCCATGGGCGCCGACATTCCGGCATTGAGCGACGACGTCGTCGTGAACGGGCGGGGCCTCGCGTCGTTGCATTCGCCAGTGTCGGCGCTCGACTGCGGCAACAGCGGCACGACCACGCGATTGATGGCGGGACTCGTGGCCGGACTGGCGGGTCGCGTGGCCCGCTTCGAGGGCGACGCGAGCCTCAGTCGGCGGCCGATGCGGCGCATCGCGGCGCCACTGACGGACATGGGCGCGCGGATCGACTTCGAAGGGGCCGAGGGCCACGAGGGCTTGCCGATGCGCGTGCATGGCAGGCCGCTTTCGGCGATCACCGTTGTGAACACGCACGCCAGCGCGCAGGTCAAGGGCGCCTTGATCCTGGCCGGACTGGCGTCGGGTTCCGGCGTCACGGTGCTGGAGCCGCAGCGGTCGCGCGATCACACGGAGCGCATGCTCCTGGCGCGCGGCGTGCAGCTCACGGTCACCGACGCCGGTGTCGTGCTGCCACCGGCGCAGACGCTCAACGCGGTCGATGTCGTCGTGCCCTCCGATCCGTCGTCGGCCGCGTTCTTCGCCGCGCTGGCGGCGCTCGCCGACGAGGGCGAATTGCGGCTCGAGAACGTATGTCTGAATCCCACACGCGTCGGCGCCTTCGACGTCCTGCGCCGCATGGGCGTGCGCGTCGACATCGCGGACGAGCGCACCGTCGGGGGCGAGGCGATCGGCACGCTCGTCGTGGCTCCGGCATCACTGCAGGCGACGTCGATCGGCGGCGCGGAGATTCCCCGCTGCATCGATGAGCTGCCGATGCTCGCATGTGTCGCGGCGCGGGCCGCCGGCGAAACACGCATCACCGAGGCCGGTGAACTGCGCGCGAAGGAGAGTGACCGCATCCGTGCGGTCGTCGAGAATTTGCGGCGGCTTGGTGTCGACGCCGACGAACTGCCCGACGGGATGCGTATCACCGGTTCACAGGCCGCGCTGTCAGGACACGTCGTCACGCATGGCGATCACCGGCTGGCCATGGCCTTCGGCATCCTCGGCGCGATCCCCGGGAACCGTATCACGATCGACGATCCCGGTTGCGTATCCGTGTCGTACCCGACCTTTTGGCGTGATCTCGCGCAAGTCATCGGCCCCGCTTCCCCGCGCTCGGAGGCCGGGGCCGCCGTCACCAGCGCTCCGAAGCCGCTGGTGATTGCGATCGACGGACCGGCGGCGAGCGGTAAGAGCTCGACGGCCCAGTGGGTCGCGCAACTCCTGAACGTGCATCACGTCGATTCCGGGGCGTTTTACCGCGCGATCACGCTGCTCGCGCTCCGGACCGGCATCGCGCCCGAGCAATGGACGCCGGACACGGTGCTGGCACAGGCGCACCGGATCACGTGGCGCCTGACCGAGCGATCGGTGCTGCCGTTGGTCGACGGGACCGTGCAGGACGAGGCGATGCGTGATGCGCCCGTGACCCGACAGGTGTCGCGGGTGGCGCAGATGGCGGCGGTGCGGCAGTGGGTCAACGATCGAGTCCGGGCCGCCGGCGCCGCAACCGATGTCGTCGTCGATGGGCGTGATATCGGGACCGCTGTCTTCCCGACCGCGGCCCTCAAAGTGTTTCTGATCGCCGACCCCTGGGAGCGGGCCCGGCGCCGACTCATCCAGCGGCTGGGGCATCGTCCCAATGACGCCGAGATCGCGGAGGAGACCGAGGCGCTCGTGGCCAGGGATTCCCTCGACGCCGCCCAGAGTGCTCCGGCGCGGGATGCCATCACGATCGACACGACCACCGTGACGCAGGAAGAGCAGGTCGAACGGATCGTGGCCCTGGCCAAAGCCACCCGGGATCGTCTGCGCGGACACTAAGCTCAGGCGGGGCACGGGACGGACCGGTACACCCATTGCCGCAGGGAGTTGATCCCCCTACGTTTCTGGGTTCCTGCTGTGGATCCGTTCCACCCTCATCTCGGCGCGGCGAGTGCAGTTCCGCGATTCGGAGATACCCACAAGTATGAGCACTGAACTGAGCCCTGAGCTCGCCGCCGAGCTGAATGCCGCCCTCAACGCGGACATGGACGAACTCGACGCGGAGCCGGCGCACAATAAGCTCACGCCGCGCGAAAAGCGCGACCTGCAGAAGAGCCAGCTCCGCCCCCTCGCCAACCGTCGCCCGGAACTCTACGAAGAAGACGAGTTCACGTCCGACGAGTACGAGCGTATGCTGGAGTTGTACAACGGCACGCTCGCCTCGATCGAAGAAGGCGAGATCGTCAAGGCGCACGTCCTCGAGATTCGCGAGAACCTGGTCGTTCTGGATATCGGCTTCAAGTCCGAAGGAACGATCCCGCTCGAAGAGTTCAAGGACATGCCCGACCTCAAGGTCGGCGATGAAGTCGAAGTGCTCCTCGAGCACCTCGAGGACCAGGAAGGCTCTGTCGTCCTGTCCAAGAAGAAGGCCGACTTCATGCGCGTCTGGGAACGCATCCGCGTTGCCTACGAAAGCGACATGCCGGTGGAAGGCACGCTCGTCAAGAAGATCAAGGGCGGCGTGGTCGTCGACCTCATGGGCGTTGATGCGTTCCTT
>CANGXK010000244.1 GCA_947457715.1 Gemmatimonadota bacterium | reverse complement strand
CTTGGCTACGAGCCGAACCACGTGCTCGTGGATGGTAAGCCGCTGCGCACGCTCGGTGTGGTGCATACGGCCGTGGTGAAGGGCGCCGCCAAGTGCTACGCCATCGCCTGTGCGTCGATCGTGGCCAAGGTCACGCGCGACCGGCTCATGCATGCCCTCGCCGCGCGATACGACGGCTACGCGTGGGAACGCAACAGCGGCTACGGGACCGCCGCGCATCGCGCCGCGCTCGACGAACGTGGGCTCACACCCCATCATCGTCGCAGTTTCTGTCTCGATGAACAGGTGGCGTTGCTGCTTGACCCCGTGCCTCCCAATGACCTCGACGTCCCTTCCCGGTTCCTTCACACGGAGTGAGTGCATGAACGACGCGACTGGTGGTTCCGATCTCACGAGTACGGCTTCGATTTTCCGCCCGGGGTTGCTGGATGGGCAGGTCGCGCTCGTCACGGGCGGTGGCACCGGCATCGGCCTGGGTATCTCGCAATTGCTGGCCGAGCTCGGCGCGCATGTGGTCATGGCGAGTCGCAAGCCGGCCAATCTCGAGGCAGCCCGTGCTGACATCGAGTCGCGTGGCGGCAAGGTGACCGCGGTGCAACTCGATGTGCGCGATCCCGAACAGGTGAAGGCGGCGGTTGACGGCATCGCGCAGCGGTTGGGGCGCATCGACGTACTCGTGAACAACGCGGCCGGCAATTTCTATGCGCCAAGCGCCACGCTGTCGCCGAACGCGTGGAAGAGTGTGGTGGAGATCGATCTCTACGGCACCTTCTACTGTTCGCAGGCCGTGTATCCGATCATGGCGGCGCAAGGCGGTGGACGCATCGTGAGCACGTCCATGACGCTGCACTACCGTGGCTGGCCCATGATGGCGCACGCCACAGCGGCCAAGGCCGGTGTCGACGCGCTCACGCGCACACTCGCCGTGGAGTGGGCACCGCAGCGCATTCGCGTGAATGCGATCGCGCCGGGCCCGATCCCGACCGAGGGCGTTCGGAAAGCGTTCACGCCGCCCGCGGACAGCGGTGTGCCCGACGTATTCGCAGCGGCCGATGCGCGCATGGCCGAGTACGCGAAGAAGGGCATCCCGCTCGGTCGCTGGGGATCACCGCGCGACATTGCGAACATGGTCGCGTTTCTCGCATCACCGGCGGGTGACTGGATCACCGGATCGATCTTCGTGATCGACGGCGGTGAGTGGCTGGCGAAAGCGCCGGGCTGAAGCAGGCGCGCATGTCGATTGCCTCATGTGCCCGGTGATGTCGCACACGACGCGAGCAAACTGGTACGAAATGCGTGATATGCAGCACATCGAAAGTCGTGAGGTGGGGCGAGCTTCTCTCCCGTGGTTCGCGTTATGCAATACGCATCTGCAGCGGGCCCGATGGATGCACATCGATTCCCGAGCTACACCTCACGACTGGAAACAGGAGATTGCATGCGACAGGTAAAGTACGTGGCCATGGTTGTGTTGGCGGCCAGCACGCTCGGCGCGTGTGCCACAAAGGGCTTGGTGCGGAAGGGACTCGAAGAACAGCGCGTTGCGCTGGGCACCGAGCGGACCGAGCGCGTGGCGGGTGACGATGCGCTGCGCACGGATGTGAACGGCCTGCGCACGGATCTCAACGCGCTGCGCAACGATCTGACCACGATGCGCACCGAGTTCGGGGCGAAGATCACGGCGATGGAAGGGCAGGTGAAGTTCGCGATGCCCGTGCATTTCGCGTTCGATGACGCCACCGTACGTCAGGACGATCAGGCGGCGCTCGACAAGTTTGCGCAGGTCGCGAACCAGCACTACCAGGGCGCGACGATCACGATCGAAGGCTTCGCCGATCCCGCGGGCTCGGCCGATTACAACCTGCGGCTGTCGCGCGAGCGCGCCGACGCGGTTCGTGACTACCTCGTGACGAAGGGCCTCGATGGTTCGGCGCTGCGCACGGTAGGTTATGGCAAGACACGTCTGGTTCGTCCGGGCGCTCAGGGGACTGCCGATGGAGCCGAACTCAATCGTCGCGTGACCTTCGTCATCGAAACGCCGGCTGGTGCCGCTACGGTGGCCGCGCTGTCGGGCATGAACTGAATCGACTGACGCTGGTGTAGGCATTCGATGATGGCCGGCGCTCTTCGGAGAGCCGGCCATCGTTGCTTCTCGTCAGGAGTCTTCTTGCTGTTGCGTGCCGGTGCCGACCTCGGTATTCTCGACATCACCGAATGGTTTGGCGAAACGAGCGGTGGGATACGCACATATCTGCTTCAGAAGGGGACCTATGTTGCCGCACGCCCATGGCTACGACACACCATGATCGTACCGGGGGCACGGGACCAGATCACCGACGCCGATGGCGTGCGCATGTATCGCCTGAAAGGGCCGCCGATCCCGAGTCAGCGCCCCTACCGTTTCATGCTCGCGCCGCGCACGGTCGGCCGCATCATTCGTGAAGAGCGCCCCTGTCTGATCGAGGTCGGCAGTCCGTTCCTGGTGCCGTGGATCGTCCGGCACGCCACGCGTGCACTCGATGTGCCGCTGGTGAGCTTCTATCACACCAACCTCACGCAGCTGCTCGCGCCCCGTGGGGGCACCACTGGGCGCGTGCCCCGCGCCCTCCTCGACGCGTCGTCCCACTACCTGCGTCGGCTCGACCGGTTGTTCGCGATGACGATCGTCGCCTCCGCGTATTCTGCAACGGAGCTGGCGCGTGTCGGCATTGACCGCGTGGCGCATGTGCCGCTGGGCGTCGACCTCGAATGTTTCACACCGTCGCGTCGTGCGTACGCGAGTGAAACGCGCGACCACTTCGGTTTGCCGCACGGACCATTGGCGGCGTTCGTGGGTCGATTCGCGGGAGAGAAACAACTGGATGTCGTGCTTGACGGATGGGCCGAAGTCGAGCGGCGCTGTGGCGCGCGCCTCGCGTTGGTCGGCGCCGGACCGATGGAGGCGCGATTACGTGCCCACCCGTACGGTTCACGCGTGACCTTCGTGCCATTCGTGCAAGATCGCGAGGCGTTGGCGGACCTGCTGGCGTCGCTCGATGTGTACGTCGCGGCCGGACCGATCGAGACGTTCGGCCTCTCGGCCATCGAGGCGATGGCCAGTGGCACCCCGGTGCTCACCGTGAGCGTCGGGGCGGTCGTGGAGCGCGTTCGCGAGAGTGGCGCCGGTGCGGTGTACGAGCTCCGGCAGCCGGCGTCGTTAGCGGAGGAGGCGGTGCGGCTGTTCCAGCAGGATCTCGCACTCCTCGGCGCGCGCGGGCGCACGTATGCCGAAGCGGAGCACAGCTGGAGCACGGTCTTCGACCGGCTGTTCACGGTGTACCGCTCGGTGTTGGGGCGCTGATCCATGACACCCTCCGCAACGACGACGCCGGGGACGGTGAGCGCCGAAGGGCTTCGGCTCGCGCTCTTCACTGACACGTATGCGCCACAGGTGAATGGCGTGGCGCGCACGCTTGAACGATTGGCGTCGGTGATCGTAGCGCGCGGTGGGTCGGTGCGGGTCTTCACGGCGCACGATCCCGAGGCGCCGGGTGGGGGCGAGGTCGAACAGTTTCCCAGCCGCTCGTTCTGGGCGTATCCGCAGGTGAGATTGGCGTGGCCACGGCAGCGTGTCGTGCGCGCCGCGCTCGCAGCGTACGCGCCGACCCTCGTGCACGCCGCCACCGAGTTCGGCGTCGGGATGGCGGGTCGCCGGGCGGCCCGTGATCTGGGCATCCCGTTCGTATCCTCGTATCACACCAGCTTTGCGGCGTACGCCGAGCATTACGGGCTCGGCATGCTGGCGCGCCCGGGCTGGCACTTCATGCGCTGGTTTCACAATGGCGGACTGCGCACCTATTGCCCGACGCAGGCGATCGTGGACGAAGTGGATGCGCGCGGCTTCGAACGGACGGCGGTGTGGTCCCGCGGCGTGGATGGGGCGCGCTTCTCGCCGGCGTTCCGGTCGGCACGGCTTCGTGAACGCCTCGGTGCAACCGACGACACGCTGGTCCTGTCATACGTTGGCCGCCTGGCGGCGGAGAAGGGACTGAACGTGGCCCTCGATGCGTTAGCGATGGTGGAGCAGGCGCGTCCCGGGCAGGTGCGATTCCTGGTGGTCGGTGACGGGCCATTCGAGAGCGCGGTGAGGGCGCGGGCGTCACGGGGGACGTTGCTCACCGGCAAGCTGCACGGTACGGCGTTAAGTGAGGCGTTCGCCAGCGGGGATGTGTTCCTTTTTCCCAGCACGACCGACACGTTCGGCAACGTGATGCTCGAGGCCATGGCGTCGGGGCTGCCGGTGATCGGGGCCGACGTGGGGCCGACCCGGGAGCAGCTCAGGGCCGGTGGCGGGTGGCTGGCCGCGGCCGGCGATGCCGCGGCCTTCGCGCGCGCGATCATCGCGCTCGTCGACGACCGGTCACGCGTGCGGGCGGAGGCCGACCGCGCACTCACGATGGCAGCATCGAAAACGTGGGACGCGGTGTGGGACCTGCTGCTCGAAGATTACTTCCGTCTGCATCGGCCCTCGTTGCGCTAATCATGCGCGGCGGCGTAGATACGTGATTGAGGCCGCGGCGGCGTTGCCGGGGCCGCTCTCACTCTTCGACGCTCCTCATGCGAAGCTGGAAGACACCCCGTCGAGGTAACGCGCTTGCCGTTG
>CANGXK010000243.1 GCA_947457715.1 Gemmatimonadota bacterium | reverse complement strand
TGTACAAGGCACAGCTGGGCGGACCGAAGAACAAGCGGCTCGTCAAGGCGCTGCAGGAATCCGGCGTGAAGCAGCTCGTGCAGCGCATGGAGCTCGACATCATCTCGGACAAGAAGCTGCCGATGAGCAAGCGCACGTTCCGGGAGATCGAGGACGATCTGCTCTACGTGCTTGACGAGAAGGGGCACACGGTACACCTGACGGAGCAAGGGCTCGACTACCTGTCTCCCGACGCGCACGATCAGTTCGTGCTGCCTGACATTTCGCTCATGATCGGCAAGCTCGATCGCGACCACGACCTCTCGGCGTCCGAACGGCTTGAACAGCGGAATGCCATCGAGCGGGAGTACGCGCTCAAGAGCGAGCGGCTAAACATCATCCATCAGCTGCTGCGCGCGCACGCGTTGTACGAGCGCGACGTGAACTATGTCGTGCAGGAAGGGCAGGTGCTCATCGTCGATGAGTTCACGGGCCGCACCATGCCCGGACGTCGCTGGAGTGAAGGCCTGCATCAAGCGGTCGAGGCGAAGGAGCGAGTGCAGGTCAAGGGCGAGACGCAGACGCTCGCCACGATCACGATCCAGAACTACTTCCGCATGTACGAGAAGCTGGCCGGTATGACCGGAACGGCCGAGACGGAAGAAAACGAATTCCACGAGATCTACGGACTGTCGGTGTCGGTGATCCCGACGAATCGACCCATCACCCGCGATGACCGGCAGGACTACGTCTTCAAAACGCGGCGCGAGAAATACAACGCGATTGTCGATGAAACGAAGCGGCTGCACGAGCTTGGGTACCCGGTATTGGTTGGTACCGCCAGCGTCGAGGCCTCGGAGACGCTCGCGCGCCTGTTCGCGCGGGCCGGCCTCAAACACAACGTCCTCAACGCCAAGTATCATCAGCGGGAAGCGGAGATCGTGGCGGGTGCCGGTCAGCCCGGCGCGATCACCATCGCGACGAACATGGCCGGTCGCGGCACCGACATCAAACTCGGCGCCGGCATCACCGACGCGAAGCCGTCCACGGTGACCGATCTGGATGGCAAGGAAAGGGAGGTCTCGGAGATCGGCGGTTTGCACATCATCGGCTCCGAGCGCCACGAATCGCGGCGAATCGATCGGCAGCTGCGCGGTCGCTCCGGTCGTCAGGGAGATCCGGGCGCGTCGCAGTTCTTTCTGTCGCTGGAAGACGATCTCATGCGGCTTTTCGGCTCCGATCGCATCGCCAAGCTGATGGATCGCATGGGCGCGCAGGAGGGCGAAGTGCTCGCCCACCCGCTGATCACCCGCTCCATCGAGCAGGCGCAAAAGCGTGTCGAGCTCCAGAACTTCCAGTCGCGCAAGCGCCTGCTCGAGTACGACGACGTCATGAATCAGCAGCGCGAAGTGATTTACTCGCTCCGTGCATTCGCGCTGGAAGGTGGCGAGGAGCTCAAGGGCGAAGCGCTCAAGATGATCGACCGTGGTGTGCAGCGCCGTGTCGAACAGGCCCTTGCCACGTTCGATAAGCAGGAAGAATGGGACTTCGAATACGTGCAGCAGGATCTGCTGATGCACTTCATGTTGCAGGTGCCTGCCTTTTCAGAGGGCGCGAGACCGGCGTCGGTCGACGAGGCGCAGTCCGTGGCCGTCCAAGCCGGTCGGGCGGCGTTCGACCAGAAGCTCGACAGCTTGAATGCGGTCACCGACGAGGCCGGACAGGGTTTTGCCGACCGGCTCCTGTCGCTGGTCACGCTCAACGTGATCGACGAGAAGTGGAAAGATCATCTGTACGATCTCGATCAGCTGCGGGCATCGATTCACTATCGCTCGTGGGGCCAGAAGGACCCGCTCGTCGAGTACAAGCAGGATGCGTACACGATGTTCGAGGATCTCATGCACGACCTCGCGAACACGTTTACGGAGCGTTTCCTCAAGGCGCAGCTCGTCTTCGAGCCGGCGCCGATGGAAACGTCTGAGACGCCGCCACCGACGGGAGAGTTCGGACGGACGGACGGGCGCCCGACCAAGCGATTCAACGCCCTCGGCATACTCGAGGACATCCCGCCCGAAGAACTGGAGTTGGTCGACGCCCTCGACGGGGAGTTCGACGTGGACCTTGCGGACGACGACCGGCCCGGTGAGGCGGAGCCGACTCGGCCAGTCATGCATGGTGCACCGGCCGTCGTCGGTGCGGGCCCGGTTCGCTCGCTTGAAGCGGGTGGCGGCGTCCTGCCGGCTGGCTGGGAGGCCACACCACGGAACAATGCCTGCCCCTGCGGCTCAGGCAAGAAGTTCAAGAAGTGCCACGGCGTGAATCTGTAACGCGTCCGCATCGGGTTGGGCCCTCGCGCCGCCGTCGCGCTTGGGCCCGACTGAGACGGAATGCCGAGCGGAACATGACGCGACGGCAAATGGTATATTCCTGTATCCTCTTTCCGAGAGTGCCTCCAATGCGTTTGGGGTTCCTCCGCGGCCTGCTCGCCGCCCTCGTGCCGATGCTGCCGCTCACGGCACAGTCCCGTGGCGGCGACGGTTTCCTGTTTTCGGCGCCGCATGCGACGCTCGCGATCCGCGGCGGCTTCGCCCGGCCGAATGCGTCGAGTGATGTGTTCTCCTTCGTAACGGATCAACTCACCGTGAATCGCGCTGACTTCGGCGGTTTCTCGCTCGCCACCGATCTCGCGTTCCGCGTCCATTCGCGCGTCGACCTGTTGCTCGGCACGGGAGTCAGCACACGGGAGGCACGGTCCGAGTACCGGGATTTCGTGGACCTGGATGACCTGCCCATCGAGCAGCGGACGACCTTCCGTCGCATACCGATCACGGCGGGCTTGAAGCTCCACCTGCGCCCTGAGGGACGGTCGCTCGGCAAACTCGCGTGGGTGCCGACCTCGTTGTCGCCGTACGTCGCGGCGGGTGGAGGAATGATGTACTACCTCTTCAAGCAGGACGGCGATTTCGTCGACTATCAGACGCTCGATGTGTTCAGCACGAAGCTCACGTCATCGGACGTCTCCGCGATGGCATTCGGAGCGATCGGCAGTACGTACACATTGACGCCGCACATCGGGCTCAATGCGGAGCTTCGCTACGATCATGCGCGAGGTATGCTCAGCTCGGATTTCCGCGATTTTTCGCCGATCGATCTGTCGGGCGTTGGCCTCACAGCTGGCCTCCTCTTCCGCTTCTGAGGACGTACTCATGGCTTCACACGAATCGACTTGGGCATCGCGGTTCATGCGCTCGTCGCTTGCCTTCTCGGTGTTGTGCGCCGGGAGTCTGTCCGCGCAGGGCGCGCCATCCCTCGATCCTCGGTTTCAACCGTGGATGGGCTGCTGGACGCCGTCAACGCAGTCTGCAGGGGCGTCAGTCGGCCTGTCACCGAAACCGCCCGCCATGGCCTGCGTGGTGCCGTCTGAGCGTATTGGGGGCAGTGTAGACCTTGTCGTCTTCGACAGCGCAAACGTCGCGACGCGGGCGGCGGTGCCGATGCCGGGTACGCGCGTGGCCAAGTCCATCGACGGTTGTGAGGGGTTTGAGACGGCCACCTGGATGCCGGATGATCGCCGCCTGCTCATGCAGGCGGAGTTGACCTGTGGACGTGGCGCCAAGCGGCTCGAAACGGGACTGATGACGATGTCTTCGGCGGGCGAGTGGATGCAGGTGCAGCATCTTGACGTTGGCGGCAATGCCGCGACCACGGTGATGACGCTGCGCTATGTGGCGGATTCTCTTGGCGAGTGGGCTCGCCTTGGCGCCAGCGCTGCGCCGTCGACGCGGTCGTTGCGCCTTGCCGTCGGCGCGCCGCTGATGAACCGCGATGTCCTCGCTGTGGCGAACCGTGCGCCGGCGGCGCTGACCGAAGCGTGGATCACCGAGACCCGCCAGGCATTTGCCGTCAACGGAAAGGAGTTGCTGATGCTCGCAGACGGCGGAATGCCATCGCGTGTCATCGATTTAATGGTGGCGATCTCGAATCCGGAGGTCTTCGCCGTGCGGACCGCGGGCGACGACCGGACGCGACCGATGGCGGGTGACGTGATCACAGGCGGGATTTCCAGCTCGCGGATGCTGGGCGGCTGCCGGTCGATGAACGACTTCTGCTACGGACCGGGAGGAATGGGCGCGTGGGGATTGGGTTGGCAGTACGGGCTCAGTCCGTTTGATCCATGGAGTCTGCGGTACGGATACGGTGGAGGCCTGTATGGTGGCGCTTTCGGGTACGGCAACGGCTACTACTACGGGAATACCCCGATCATCATCGTGAATCGCGGGGACAGTGGCGCCGGTGGGTCGGCGGCGCCTCAGGGTCGTGCGGTGCGTGGCGGCGGCTACACGCGCGCGTCCTCTGGAGGTGGCGGTTCGCCCCCACCGCCCAGCGTGTTTGGCGGTTCGAGCGGTTCGGGTAGTGGCGGCGGCTCGAGCGGCGGAAGCGGATCGACTGGTGGCAGCACGGGTGGCAGCACCTCCGGTGCCAGCGGTGGCGGAGACACTGGGCGGACGGCGAAGCCGCGGGGAAGCGGGGGCCTCTAGTGCACTTTGTGAGGGAACGGGCGGGCGATCCAGCTGATCGCCCGCCCGTTTTCATCGGTGGTGCAGATTATTGGTCATTCGCCGGTTGACACTCGTCTTCCAAAGAGTTTATATCCCCGACCCGCCGAG
>CANGXK010000242.1 GCA_947457715.1 Gemmatimonadota bacterium | reverse complement strand
GGCGATTTCCGAGCTCACGATCGAGCCGTTGTACCAGTACACCGACCACGAACCGCCCATCGCCATGCGGGTGGAGTCCACCGGGCCGCGATCGAACGAGGCGATTTCTTTCGGCTGCGACGGGTCCGTCCAGTCGAACACCGAAACGCCGCCCTGATACCATGACTGCACCATGACGTCGCGACCCGGGATCGGGATCAGCGAGCCGTTGTGCGCGACGCAGTTTTCGTTCGACGACTGCACCGTGGGAATCTTGTAGTAGCTCTTGAACACCAACTTCTTGTTCACGATCGAGAAGATCGCGTTGGCGCCCCATTCCGGCTTGTCACCGGCGCGGCACTTGGGCGACGAACCACCGCCCCACTCGTCGGAGAACAGCATCTGGGTGCCGTCGTTGTTGAACGTCGCCGAATGCCAGTAGGCGAAGTTCGAGTCGGCGGCCGCGTCGAGACGCACTGGCGCCGTCGGGTTGCTGATGTCGAGCAGCAGGCCGTGTCCTTCACAGGCGCCGCCAGCCAGACCAAGCGCCGGGTACACCGTGATGTCGTGGCACTGCGAACGCTCGCCGCCACGACCGCCGCCGCCCGCCGCACCGGCGAACATGCGCGTCACGGCGCCCTGCACCATGCCACGCACCGCCGTGCTGTCGGCGGCATTCGGCGTGGAACCGCCACGCGCCTTCGTCACGCTGTCGAGCATCGGACGCAGGACCTGCGGGGGCACGACCATATCCATGCCCGACTGCGGGTTCTTCGCGATAAACGCACCGGCGGCCTTCGCCGTGGCGAGCGTCTTCGCCGCCGCTTCCTTGTCGGCGTCGGAGAGACCGTGGCTCGGCGCGGCACTCAGTCCGGCGAAGATGTTGGCGCGACCGACCACCGCGGCCGAGGCCGGGTTCGCGAGCGGCACCTTGATGATCTCGATGCGCAGGCGCGCCGAGTTCGGATCGTCCGCCGCCACGTCGGCGCAGCCTTCAAGCTCACCGGCCGAACGGATGCCCGACGAACCGGAGACGTAGATGTACACGTTCTCCTTGTCCTTCGGATCCTCGAGCACCGTGTGTGTGTGCGAGCCACGGCAGGTCTGCACGTTCGCGATCAGCTTCGGGTCGCGGATGTCGCTGATGTCGAACACGCGCACGCCACGCATGCGCTCCTTGCTGACGGGATCGGGCACGCCACCCGGCTTGCAGTCCACGCGGCCGTTGTTCGCTTCGGCCGACATGAACATCAGGTTCTTGTACACCGAGATGTCGTTCTGCGACGCAGGGCACGTGTAGGCCACCACGAGCACCGGCTTGGCCGGGTTCGAAATGTCCCAGATCACTGGGCCATTGTAGTTGCCCTGAATCGCGTACTTGCCGGTGAAGGCGAGATCGGAGTTCGTGATGCCGAGGAAGCCCGGCGGGGAAACCGCCTTCGCGACGACCTTCATGTTGGAGATCGCTTCGCCGGCGTCGAACAGACCGGCCTTGAGGCCGACGCGCGGATCATTCATCGGCGTCGGTGCGGTCTTGGGCTTCGACGGCGCGCACGCCGCGAGGCCCAGCAGCGCCACGGCCGCGTAGCCTGACACAACACTCGCCCCGCGACGACGCGGAAGTGCTTCTGACATATCTGTTCCTGTGTGCAAAAGGTGGTGGTCATCCAACGACATCACGTCCAACAGCTCGCCCAACCGCTGCTTCACCCTACGCCGGCGGAGCGAATCCCATCTCCAGCATCATCGTGAACATCCGCTTGATCTCGGTGCTCTGATCGACTTCCACGTCGTTCGCGAACTTGAACACGGTCTCGTCCTGCCCCGCGCCCTGCGCCTCGAACAACGTCTTCACCATCGCCACGGCGCCGCGGTGGTGCTGAATCATGTAGGTCAGGAACAACCGGTCGAACTCGGTGCCGCGCGCTGCATCGAGTTCCTTGAGCTGCGCATCGGTCAGCATACCCGGCATCGTCATCTGTCCCATGGCCATGCCGCCCATCGCCGCCATGTCGTGGCCACCATGGGCGGCCATGTCATGCCCGGCGCCACCCATCGTCACGTTACCCAGCGAGTCGACCATCGGCACCGTTTGACGGCGGTCCTTGAGCCACGTCTGCATGATCGTGATCTCGTCGGTCTGCGCATTGATGATGCGCGCCGTGAGCCGCTGCACCGACGCGCTGGCACCGTGCGACGGCGCCCAACGGGAGATCGTGATCGCCTGCGCGTGGTGGTGGATCATACCGCTCATGAAGTCCGCGTCGGCCTTCACCCACGGATAGCGCAAGCTGTCGGCGCGCGCGCGCACGAGCGCGCCGGCGTCGCCCATCTCGAAGGCAGGTCCGGCCGACGAAGCCGACCGAGAGGTGGCGCAGGCCGTCATGGCGACGAGCCCGGCGCTCAAGGCAGCCAGGCGGATCGGACGGCGGAGGGACTTGGGCATCGGTTTGGTCACGTGATGGGACACCGGCCGCGGACGGAAAGGTTGGAACCTGTAACGCTATAGAAGGCGCGGGCGCCCGCAAGCCATGAACGCTAATTCACGTCGCGCAGCGTGATCGCCCGTGCCCCCGTCACCGTGACCAGTGCGAGCCGCCGCAGGTGCACCGAATCGGCGGCCGCCACATACGCCGACGTCTGCTGCGACGACACCAGCGCCCGCGTGAGCTGGGCCAGACCGCCGCACACATACCGGTTGCATAGATTCGACCGCAGCGCGCGCGGCAGGTTGCACCCGGCCGTGGTGTGGAACACGCACGAGCCGCGATAATGACGGGCCGGGAGGTGCGACGCGTAACGCGCCTCCAGCGACTCCGGGGTGACCGTCTCCCCGTCGTCGGTGAGCTGCGCCCGCACCCGCGTGAGGCTGTCCGCATGCAGAAACCCATGCGTACCGCCCGCCGTGCAACACTCGCCGCGGCAGGTCCCGCAGCTCGCGCCGATGATATCGGGCATCGCCGGAATCGACTCCGGCAGCGCCCAGCCGGCGTCCTCACGGGCCTGCACGGCCTCGGCACTCATCGGGGCACGGTTGTCCCGCACCGCCTCGCTGAACGCCTCGGCGATCGTGCCGCGCAGCTTGTCCAGAAACGCGTCGCGCGACTCCTCGGGGAGTTCGGTCGTGTTCCGCGAGTTCGCCGGCAGCAGGATCACCGGCAGGTCGGGGAGGCCATGCTCGGCCCGGTCGGCCTCAGCCATCTGCTCCGCCTGGGCCGTGAGACGGGCATTCCGGGCCCGCTGGGCCGCGATCGGACTTTCGCGCGAGGACATGACGGAAGCTACCCATCGGGCAGATCCCAATGGGGAAATCCCATCGGGGCACGGAATGCCCGCCGATATGGTTGATTCCGCCATATGTCGAAATCCCGCTGGCCCATCCCCCTCGGCGCCGTCCTCGTTCATCTGGGCATCGGCTCGGTGTACGCCTGGAGTACGCTCAATCGCCCGATCATCGCCGCGCTCCCGCCGCAGCCGTGGTGGGGGAGTCCGCCGTACACCACGTTCACCGCGGCGCTCGTGCTGTTGGGGCTGAGCGCGGCCACTATGGGCCCATGGGTGGAGCGCGTCGGCGCGCGGGTTGCCGCCAGGACGTCCGCCATGTTCTTCGCCGCTGGCCTGGCGCTTGGCGGCCTCGGCCTGCTCTGGCAGCAGCCACTGCTGCTCTTTCTGGGGCTCGGCATCCTCGGCGGCATCGGGTGTGGCATTGGGTACATCGCCCCGGTACGGACGCTCGTGAAGTGGTTCCCCGAGCGACTCGGCATGGCCACCGGCTTCGCGATCATGGGGTTCGGTGGCGGCGCCTTTCTCGGCGGCTACGCAAATGCCTTTCTCATCGAGCACGTGGGCGTGGCGCGCACGCTGTTCGTCTTGAGCGGTGTGTACTTCGCCTTGATGATGGCGGGCGCCCAGCTGCTGCGACCGCCCCCGGAGGCCGAGCCCGGCGAGACCAACTCGGTGACCGCGAACCTCACGCGAGGCGAGGCCGTGCGTACGCCGCAGTTCCTGCTGCTCTGGGGCATCCTCTGTGTAAACGTCACCGCCGGGATCGGCATTCTCGCCCAGGCCTCGCCGATGATGCAGGACCTCTTCGGTCGCACGCCCCAGCAGGCCGCCGCGGTGGTGGCGGTGATCAGCCTGTTCAATGCCGGCGGACGGCTGCTCTGGTCGAGCGCATCGGACCTGCTCGGCCGACGCACCACGTATCTCATCTTCTTCGTGGTGCAGTGCGCGCTCTTTCTGGCCATTCCACGCTTTGCGCAGGTGGGTGCCTGGTGGCCGTTCCTCGCCTGCCTGCTCACCGTGTTCACCATGTACGGCGGCGGCTTCGCGACCATACCGGCGTTTCTGGCCGACCTGTTCGGCTCGCGTAACGTCGGCGCCATCCACGGCGCCGTGCTCACCGCGTGGAGCGTCGCCGCAGTGGTGGGACCGGTGATCATCACCCAACTCTCCGAGCGCGCCCGCGCGGCGCTCGCCCCGGGCGAGCCGCGCGTCCACATCTACGACCAACCGCTCATGCTGCTCGCCGGCCTCCTCGCCGTCGGTTTCGTGCTCACCCTTGCCGTGAAGCCGCTGCGGCAGCCGACGGCGTAATCGGCTACGGCGTAATCGCCGGCGATGCCAGTTGCTTCACCATGCGGTACCAGAATTCCACGCTGTCGTGGAACGCTTTCACCCCCACGCGCTCATC
>CANGXK010000241.1 GCA_947457715.1 Gemmatimonadota bacterium | reverse complement strand
CATCAGCCGGCGCCGGCGACGGCGCCTCGGAGACCACGGGCGACGGCGCGCTCTCGTGCGCGCGTACGGGCTTGAGGTACTCGCCCAGTCCTTCACGTCCACCTTCGCGGCCGAACCCGGACTCGCGATAGCCCCCGAAACCGGCGGCGGCGTCGAACAGATTCGTGCTGTTGATCCACACCACGCCGCACTTGAGCTTCGGTGCGATGTCGAGCGCCAGATTGATGTTCTCGCTCCACACGCTCGCGGCGAGTCCGAAGGGCGTATTGTTGGCGAGGGCGACGGCTTCTTCCGGCGTGCGGAAGGTCATGCTGACAAGCACCGGGCCGAAGATCTCGACCTGTGCGATCGTGGCCGACGGCGCGACGTCCGTGAACAGCGTGGGCGGATGGTAGGCGCCTTCGGCCGGAGTGGCCCAGGAGGGCTGCCAGCAGGTGGCCCCTTCTTCGATGCCCTGCGCGCACAGCTGCCTGATACGCTCGAGCTGCACGGGCGAGACGATCGCGCCCATGTCGATGGTTTTATCGAGCGGAGCGCCGATACGAAGCCGCTCCATGCGATCGCGCAACTTGCCGAGGAGCTGCTCGGCCACGCCTTCCTGCACGAGCAGACGCGAGCCGGCGCAGCACACCTGCCCCTGATTGAACCAGATCGCATCGACGACGCCCTCGACCACGCTATCGAGGTCGGCATCTTCGAACACGATGAACGGGCTCTTCCCGCCCAGTTCGAGCGAGAGCCCCTTGCCCGAGCCGGCCGTTGCCACGCGAATGCTGCGACCGACGTCGGTGCTGCCGGTGAAGGCGATCTTGTCGACGTCGGAGTGATCGACGATGGCCGCGCCCGTGCGTCCGTCGCCGGTGACGAGATTGAACACGCCCGGCGGCAATCCGATTTCATGCATCAGTTCCGCGAAGCGCAGCGCCGTGAGCGGCGTGAACTCGGCGGGCTTGAGCACCACCGTGTTTCCGGCGGCGAGGGCCGGCGCGACCTTCCACGCCAGCATGAGCAGCGGGAAATTCCACGGGATCACCTGCCCGACGACGCCGTACGCGTGCTGATTCGGGAACTCGGCCGAGAGCAGCTGCGCCCAGCCGGCGTGATACGAGAAGTGGCGTGCGACCAGCGGGATGTCGATGTCGCGCGTTTCGCGAATCGGCTTGCCGTTGTCGATGGATTCGAGCACGGCGAAGTGGCGGGCATGCTTCTGAATGCCGCGGGCGATGGCGTACAGCCAGCGGGCGCGGGCATGATCATCGAGCGCCTGCCAGCCGGGCAACGCCGCGCGCGCGGCGGCGACGGCGGCATCGACATCGTGCGCACTCCCCTGCGCCACGCGGGCCAGCAGGGTGCCGGTGGCCGGGTCGTTGACGTCGAAGGAGTCGCCGGCCGCCGGCTTCGTGAAGGCGCCGCCGATGTAGTGTCCGAACGTGCTGCCGTGCTCGGCCAGCCACGCGCGAACCACGGCATCCCCTTCCGGTGCCGGACCGTAACTCATCGTCTCGAAAATCTCGCGGACGGTACCGCCCGTTGGTGTATTCGTCGTCGCCATGCGGATCACACCATGGGTTGGCGATGAGCCGCAGCGTAGCGACCCGTCACGAAATGTTCGAGCTGACGCTCGACGTCGGTGAGCAGACCGCTCGCGCCGAACCGAAACAGATGCGGACGAAGCCAGCGATCGCCGAGTTCCTCTTTCATGAGGATCAGCCAGTCGAGCGCCTGCTTCGCCGTCCGGATACCGCCGGCGGGCTTGAACCCTACCTCGAATCCGGTACGCGATCCGAAGTCGCGGATCATGCGCGTCATGACCAGTCCGACGGGGAGCGTGGCGTTCGACGTTTCCTTGCCGGTGCTGGTCTTGATGAAGTCGGCGCCGGCCATCATGGCGACCTGACTCGCGCGCGCGACGTTCGTGAGCGTGGCGAGTTCGCCGACGCCCAGGATCGTCTTGAGATGGGCCTCGCCGCAGGCCTCGCGGAACGCGCGGACTTCGTCGTACAGCGCCTGCCAGTTCCCGGTGAGGACGTGTGCACGCGTGATGACGATATCGATTTCGGTCGCGCCGGCGGCGACCGACGCGTGGATCTCGGCGAGGCGCTGCGCGAACGGGGACAAGCCCGCAGGGAAGCCCGTGGAGACGGCGGCGACGGGCACGCCCGACCCCTGCAAGGCCTCGACCGCGGTGGCGACGTACTGGTGATAGACGCACACCGCACCGACCGTGATGCCCAAGTCGCGAACACCGAGGGCCTCCACGATGTCGTGGCGCAACGGATGACGCGCCTTCGCGCACAACCGCCGCACGTTGCCGGGGGTGTCGTCACCGGCAAGCGTGGTGAGGTCCATGCACGTAATCGCGCGCAACAGCCACGCTGCCTGCCACTCCTTCTTGACGGTACGTCGGCCGCCAAGCGAAGCCACCCGCCGTTCCACCGCGCTCCGATTCACCTTGGTGGCGCGCACGAGCGCGAGATCGAGGGCGGTGCCGGGGTTCCGGGCCGGCGGAATATCGGGGCCCAGTCCAGTAGGCCAGCGAACGGCGTCCGGCGCGGCGGCGTCGGTGGAGCGGAGCGGTCGCGGAGCGTGCAAAGGAGTCACAGTCATGGGATTCCCAATCTAGGTGACGGAGGGATCCGGCGCTCGAAAAGCATGGTTCTGAACGCGGCGCTCAACTCCGCGGGGCCACCGGCCGATACTGTTAATCGGAGAGGCGTTCCCCGGCTATACCAAGACCGTGGAGGCACCGGCTGCTGGGACCCTGCTTCCGATACCCGTGGTGCCTCGGGTGATCGACACCGATGGCGCTCCCATCGGGAAGATCCCCGTGAGCTTCAATGTGCTCGCGGGCGGCGGTTCGGTCGATCCGGGCACGGTGGACAGCGATGCCAACGGCGAAGTGAAGGCCCGCTGGACGCTCAGCCCGGGGCGCAGGTGCAGACCATGACCGGCACGGCGCCTGGGCTCGACCCGGTGACCCTCAGCGCCAACGGCATTCTGCCGAGCGACCTGGTGATCGCCCAAGGCAACAACCAGACGGGCAAGGCGAGTGCGGCGCTAACCGTCCAGATCGTGCTGCGGGTGACGGGCGGATTCAACGTCCCGATTCCCGGCCAGACCGTGGGCTTGGCCATCACGAGCGGCGGAGGCAGCATCTCACTCCAGTCGGCGGTGACCAACGCGCTCGGCGAAGTCACGGTACGCTGGACGCTCGGACCGCAGGCCGGCCAGCAGACGGCGACAGCGACCGCCGGCACGCTCGGCCCGATTGCCATCGCCGCGATCGCGAACTGATGGTCGCCAGCCGGTGACCTGATCGCCTGATTTACCGGTTGCTGCGGGAATTCACGTCGTCGATTCGCCAATTGGTGCGAACCGACGACGTTCTTGCATCGTTGCACTGGGGTATGATCCGCGAGTACGCGGCACTCCCCTTACACCGTTTATGGCGAACGCACTGACTTCGAGCACTTTGGCAGGCAAGACCGTGGTTGTGACCGGCGCCAGTGATGGCATCGGAAAGGCCGCCGTGCGCGCCTACGTCGCCGCCGGGGCGAGTGTGGTCATGATCGGGCGCAACGAGGCGAAGACGGCGGCGGCGGCGCACTCGATCATGAGTGAGATGGGCGCGGTGTCCGCCCCCGGGGGCGGCGGCAGGGCGATTACCTGGGAAATCGCTGATCTGTCGCGTATGGACGCCGTGCACGATGTGGCCGACCGCTTACTGGCCCGCGTTCCGCGGATCGACGTACTGGCGAACAACGCCGGTGCCATGTTTCTGGACCGCGAGGTCACGCCAGATGGATTCGAGCGCACCTTCGCGCTGAACCACCTGAGCTACTTCACGTTGACGCTGCGCCTCCTGGCGCCACTGGTGGCGGCATCGCGGGCGGGCGCGCCGTCGCGCGTGCTGAGCGTGTCGAGCCGCGCGCATGAGAACGCGAGCCCGGCACTCGACGATCTGCAGTTGGAGCGCAATTTCGGCGGCTGGAAGCAGTACGCCAACTCGAAGCTGTACAACATCTGGTTCACGCGCGCGCTCGCGCGTCGTCTCGATCCGTCGCGCGTGGTCACGCAAGCGCTGCACCCAGGCGTCGTGAGCACGCGGTTCGCGACCAACAACGGGCGGATGGGGCGACTGCTCCGGCGCGTCATGGACGTGGTGTCCGTGACGCCGGCTCAGGGGGCGGACACGCTGGTGTGGCTCTCGTCGGCCCCGGAAGCGCTCGAGGGCTCGGGTGATTACTGGGTGAAGCGCCGCCGGGTCACCCCATCGCGCACGGCCCGCGACGATGCTCGCGCCGAACAGCTGTGGGCGACCACCTCACGCCTGAGCGGCCTCGATGCCGACCGGCTCATTCGCGACGCGATGGCTTATGCCCTGGCGTGACCTGCCGCGGCTGCTCGCCATTCTCTGGCGACTGGTGCCGCTCGTGCTGTCGTTCATACGGGACCGTCGTCGCTGGATTCGCTGGGGTGGCCCGGTAACGCGCACCCCCGCGTTCCACGAGCGCCGCGCCCGCCGCATGGTGCACGAGATCGCCGTGCTCGGCCCGGCGTTCGTCAAGCTCGCGCAGATTTTTGCGACGCGCGCCGATCTGGTGCCGGAGCCGTACCTCGCCGCTCTCGGTACGCTGACCGACCGCGTACCGCCGGTGCCGTGGACGCAGATCCGTT
>CANGXK010000240.1 GCA_947457715.1 Gemmatimonadota bacterium | reverse complement strand
CGGGCGCCACCGGCCCTTCGCGCACCGCGGCGCCGATGATCGTGAGCATGCCGGCTACCAACAGCGTGCCAAGCGCGAGTAACACCGTACCCATGCCGCGCTCCATGCCCAGTGTCCGCGTCGCACTGGTTTGCATCGGCACCACGACCGTTCCGTTGCCCGCCGGCCCCTCGACGGCGACGTACACCGCGTAGATGCTCGCGGTCATGATCCACAAGTCGTGCGCCCACACGCCGGCGTCGCCGGGCACGAGCGCGGCGTCCTCCGCCGGTGGCGCGCCCTTGGTGCCCACGTTCCACTGCGCCGCACGCACCGTGACGCGCGTCGGTGTGCCACTCAGCACGCGCACCGTGATCGGCACCTGCGCCGGCACGACGCCCGGGGGATCGATCAGCACGCGCACCGGATAGCCACCGGCCCGCCCTTCGAACACCACTTGATTGGTGCCGATATGCCCCGAGAGGAACACGAAGGCCAAGAGCGCGCTGCCGAGCACCGTGAGGCGCGCGCCGAGGCGAGACAGCAGCATGCGGCCAGGTCGAGTCATGCGGGTGGCGATCACCGACGCACCGCGCGCAGCCAGCCGCCCCATCCGAGACCGGCGCGCGCCGACAACACGGCCAGCACGACGGCTACACCGAAGGCGCGCACCGCCTGCGCGGTCGGCTCGCTCGCGAACTGGCGCATGGGCCGCAGCCAATCGGGCGGCATCTGGTACGGAATGTTGTCCGTGTTGAAGAACCAGTTCCGCGAGGCATCACTCACCAGAAAGTTCGCGAAGGGCCATTGCGTCGCCACATGCACGGCCAGAAACAGCACGCCCAGCAGGGCGGCCTGCAGCCAGGCACGGCGCTCGCGAATGCGCGGCAGGAGCAGATCGATACCGAGCGCGGGGAGCAACAACAGCAGCGGGAAGTCGAGTGACACCATGTGCGTGACGGCGGTGCGGATCGGTCCGAGCTTCGGCGATCCCTCGAACAGCGGCAACACCCACAGCTGCACGCACATCACGAGCGTATACACGAGCGCCGTGGCCGTCGCGCCGTAACGGAGCCGCGTGCTGCGCGCCGCCGCCACCAACGCGAACGGGAAGACCAGCGACGAGACCAGGTAGAAGCTGCCAAGGTGCATCGCTTCGCGATCGTGATACTCGGTGGTGAAAATCGACAGCATCGCGAGCACGAGTCCACCGGCATACGCCACGATGAACGGCGCGATACCCGCCGACTCGGCGCCACCGAGCACAGTCGCCTCACGCCGATCGGCCTCGCGTCCTTGCTCGGCCACCGCCATGATCAGCGCGCCACCGAGAATCGTGATGAAGCCCAGCGCCAACAACGCATGCGGCGGGCTGATGATCTTCACATCGAGTCCGTACGCCGCATGCCACCAGTCATCGAACGGCGCCGACGTCAGCATGGCGACGGCCCCCCAGATGCAGAGCCATCCCCCGAGCGGACCATTGAACACGCGCCACACGGTCACCCCGTCGGCGGGCCGCGCCCCGGGTGAACAGAAGGAACGACGCACGACCTCGAAGCCGCACGCCAGACCCGCGACCGCCCCGCCCGTGTAGATCGCCAGATGGGCCGGCGTCCAGAACGTGTCGCGGCCGATCGTCATGTGCCACGAGATGTCCCAGATCAGCCCCACGATCACGCTGGTGGCCGCAAAAACCACCGCCACGAGCTGCCACGGCATCGCACTGGCCGCGGCGCGCGTGTCGACGCGCGTGCGGTTCTCGATCGCCATTTTGAGAGACGCTGCATCCATGTTCATGTCCATTATCGGGGGGCGCGGATTCCGCGGGCGTCCAGTAACGCCCGCACCGAATCGCGCGGCAGTGGGTTCACGCGACCGGCCCGCGTCGAGACGGGGGTCGCCATCAGCAACGCATCATACAAGGCCTCTTCCGTCGCTTCCGTCACCGCTTGAAACAACGCCGACATGGCGTCGTTCCCCAACTCGTCGTTGGTGGACAGCGTGGCGTCCGGCGAGCGCCGCACGCGGGGTGAGGTCGAGAAGGCGATCACGTAATCGCCGGATCCATTCGAGGCGCTCGAGCCGGTGCGCGCCAGCCCCATGACCGCCCGCGCGCCCAGCCGTTCGAGGTTGCGCGACAGGATCGGTGCGTCGGTGGCGATCACGATCATGCACGATCCGTCGCCCCGCTCGGCGCCGAGGTCCCCCGGTGGGCTGCCGGCCGCTCGTTCGACATCGCGCTGAAAGGCATAGCGGCCCAGCAGCTGACCGACCGGCACTCCCGCCATTTGCAGCACGCCGCCGTAGTTGCCCTGCACCAGTACGCCCACGGTGTAGCCGCCCAGCGAGGCGGGCAGCTTGCGCGACGAGGTGCCGATGCCGCCCTTCCAGCCGAACATCACGGTGCCATGCCCGGCACCGACGCTGCCTTCCGCGACCCGACCGGTGTCGGCGTTCGCCAAGGCCCGGTTCACGGCGGCGGCGATACCGGGTCGCGCCCGCGTGGCATTCAGCTGCCCGTCGTTCGTTTCACCGACCACCGGATTGATCGACCGCACATTGGCGTTTTCCGGCTTCGCCAGCATGTACTGGGCGAGCGCATCCCCCGCCTGCCAGATGCACAGCGTGCAGGTGAGCAGGACCGGCGTTTCGAGCTCGCCCAGTTCCCGCAGCTGGGTCCCCCCGAGCAGTTTGCCGAATCCGTTACCCACATGAAGCGCGGCCGGCACGCGATCGCGATACAGATCTCCACCATGCGGCAGGATGGCGGTGACGCCGGTGCGGACGGAGTCGCCGAGGGTCACGGTTTCATGGCCGACGCGGACGCCGGCCACATCGGTGATGGCGTTGTGGGGGCCGGGCGCGAAGACGCCGGGCGCCAGCCCCATCGCGCGTGCGCGCTGTTGGGCGCCGACCGGTGCCGAAGCGGCGCTCACCGCAACACCGAGGGCGACGAGGCGGGTGCATACACCAGAAAACTGAATCATCGGAGTCATGAAGGCGGACTGACGGGGAGGACCGTGATCCCTGCATATTGCGCGCATGTCGCTTCGCCCGCTCTACGGACATGCTGCCCTGCGGCATCGGCTCACGGCGGCGGCCGCCGATGACCGGCTGCCGGCCAGCATCATGCTGCAAGGTCGCCGCGGTGTCGGCAAGCAGCGCCTCGGTCTTTGGCTCGGCCAGTACCTGCTGTGCGAGCGCGCCCTGCCGGAGCGTCTCGGGGAACCGTGTGGGGATTGCCAGCACTGCCGCTACACCGTGCGCGGTATGCACCCCGACCTGCACTGGTTCTTCCCGCGCCCACGCCTGAAGGACGGCGATGCGTCGGCCGACGACGTCAAGGCCGACCTGAGCGAGGCGATCGGCGAACGGATGGAGGCTGAGGGCCTCTGGGCGCCGTCGCTGGGCACCGAGGGGCTGTACGTGGCGACCGTTCGCGCGCTGGTGCATCAGGCGTCGCTGCGGCCGGCGATGGCGAAGCGGGCGGTGTTCGTCGTCGGCGACGCCGAACGCATGGTGTCGCAGGAAGGCGCAGATCAGGCGGCCAATGCCTTCCTCAAGCTGCTCGAAGAGCCGCCGCCGGGCACGACGATCATTCTGACCACCAGCGAACCGGGCAACCTCCTGCCCACGATCAAGTCGCGCGTGGTCGCGATTCGCGTCCCGACACTCAGTCGCGTCGACATCGATGCGTTTCTCGGTGATGCCGTGGTGGAGCGCAAGCTGGCTCGCGTGCCGCGCGATGAAGCGTTGGCGCGGATGAACGGTGCGCCGGGCGAGTTGTTCGCGGGCGAATCGATGGCGGCGGCGTTCGCGGCCGCTCGTCGGATTCTCGATGCCGCGTTGCAGCCGTCCACACCGGACGGCACGGCCGAACGGATCAAGGCGGCGGCACGTCAGGGCGTCGCGGGCGCACGCGGTTCCTTCACCGACACCCTTGAGGCCTTGATGCATCTTTTGCACGCACGCGCCAAGCAGCTGGTTGAGAGTGGACGTGAGGCAGACGCGCGACGCACGGCGTCCGCCGTGGTACTCGTTGAATTTGCGAAGGCGAAGGCGCAGGGCAATGTGAGCCCACAACTGCTCGGCGCCTCGTTGCTCTCCTCCCTCCACCGGACGCTGTGCCCGTGACTCCAGACAAGCCGGATTTGCCCGGGCGCGAGTTTTCGCACCTGGATGCGGCAGGAAATTTCACGATGGTTGACGTGGCCGAAAAGCCGTTTTCGGTCCGGTCGGCACTGGCGAGCGGCTCGATTCGAATGGAGGTGAGCACGCTCAACGCCATACGCGACAACACACTAAAGAAAGGCGACGTGATCCCGGTTGCACGTGTCGCCGGCATCCAGGCCGCCAAGCGGACCGCCGACCTCATCCCACTCTGCCACCCGCTCCCTTTGTCGGGGATCGATGTTCGGGTTAACGTTGATGAGTCCCTGCCGGGCCTTCGGGTGGAGGGATTCGTCAGAACCACCGCCCAGACCGGGGTGGAGATGGAAGCGTTGACTGCAGTCTCCGTGGCGTTGTTAACGATTTACGACATGGCGAAGGCAATCGACCGGACGATGGTGATCTCCGAGATCGTGCTGCGCGAAAAGCGCGGCGGCACGAAGGGGGACTTCACCAGAGGTCCGTGAGTGTCCTGCTGATCGAGAGGTGTCATGACCGATTCGACCGATTCGACCGATAAAGTACCAAGCCGCGACGCGGTGGCTCGT
>CANGXK010000239.1 GCA_947457715.1 Gemmatimonadota bacterium | reverse complement strand
TTTGCGGCTGACGCAGCGACGGACGTCCCCCCATGATCACTTGACTGATTTCAGAACCATCAAACTGCCCCACATTCACTACCGGCGGCCAGGACTGATCCATCAAGTGGCCATTTTTGTCAATCGTCCCCTCGCTTGAAAAACGACTTCAGCGACATTGCGAAAGGTGGAGCCCCTTACTGCACCGCGTTCACCAGGTCGAAGATCGGCAGGTACATCGCGACGATCATACCGCCCACCACCACGCCGAGGAACACGATCATGACCGGCTCGAGCAGCGAGAGCAACGCACTGACGGCCGCGTCGACTTCGTCATCATAGAAGTCGGCGATCTTGCTGAGCATTTCGTCCAGACCGCCGGTCTGCTCACCGACGGCGATCATGCTGATTACCATGGGCGGGAACACCTCCGATTTCTGCAGCGGACCGGCAATCGTGTCACCACCGGCGATGCTGGCGCGGCTGCCCATGATGGCGTCCTGCACCACGCGGTTGCCCGACGTGCGGGCGGTAATTTCCAGGCCGTCGAGAATGCTGATGCCCGACGAGATCAGCGTACCCAGTGTGCGGGTGAAGCGCGACACGGCCGACTTGCGGAGCACGTCGCCGAGCACGGGCACTTTGAGCAGGGACTTGTCGATGACGAGCTGACCGCCTGGGGTGGCGTAGAAGCGCTTCGTGAAGAACGCTGTGCCGGCCATCGCGATGAGAATGCCCCACCAGTACGTGGTCAGGAAGTGCGACAGCCCGATCACCACCTTCGTGGGGAGCGGCAGCTCCATGCCCACGCTGTCGAACATGCTGCTGAACACCGGAATGACCTTCCAGAGCAGAATGACGACGCACAAGCCGGCCACAGAGAGAATGACCGCGGGGTAGATCGTGGCACCCTTCACCTTGCGAACCAGGGCGTCGTTCTTTTCCATGAAGATCGCGAGGCGGTTCAGGATGGTATCGAGAATGCCCCCCGCTTCGCCGGCCGCGACCATGTTGGTGTACAGGTCGCTGAACGCCCTGGGATGCTTGCGCATGGCGTCGGCGACCGTGTGGCCCGACTCCACGTCGGACACCACGTCGCGTATCACGGTGGCCAGCGCCTTGTTTTCGCTCTGGCGCGCTAGGATGCCGAGCGCCTGCACGAGCGGCAGGCCGGCGTTGACCATCGTGGAGAGCTGTCGCGTGAAGATCACGAGATCGCGCATGCCGATCGGCCCACCGGTCTTCTTCGGCGTCGATCGCGACGCGTCGACCTTGATGATCGTAAGGCGCTGCCGGCGCAGCTGCGCCACCGCGTCGTCGCGACTGGGCGCGTCAATCGTGGCCGATTTGAACTCGCCGTTCGTGCCGCGCGCGGTATAGGTGAACGTAGGCATGGTGTCAGGTCGTGTAAGTGGGGAGAGCCCGTGCGAGAGCGTCAGGGCCTGCGGTTCCAGCCTTTACCGTCGTCCGAAGGCGCCCGCCACCGTGCGATCGCCCGCGCCATTCGCCCGCAGAGGAGGCGAATGGTTGTCGTCGGCCGGTCCCTTGCCGATCAGGCGCAGGAACTCGCTGGGATCGCCGGACGCGCGCACGCACTCGTCGGCGCTCACCTGGCGCGACACGTACAGCTGGTACAGCGCGTCGTTCATCGTCTGCATGCCGAACTTCTTCCCCGCCTGCATGAGCGAGTAGATCTGGTGCACCTTGTCGTCGCGGATCAGCGCGCGCATGGCCGGCGTCATCACCAGGATTTCCGCCGCCATCGCCCGGCCGCGCCCGCTCATCCGGGGCAGCAGCACCTGCGTGATGATGCCCTCGAGCGTGAAGGCGAGCTGCGCCCGCACTTGGCGCTGCTGGTGCGCCGGGAACACGTCGATGATGCGGTTGATCGCTTCGGCTGCGCTGTTGGTGTGCAGCGTGGCGAACACCAGATGGCCTGTTTCGGCGATGGTCAGCGCGCCATGGATGGTTTCCAGGTCGCGCATTTCGCCGACCAGAATCACATCGGGATCTTCACGGAGCGCGTATTTGAGGGCCGACGCAAAGCTCTTGGTGTCGGCGCCGACTTCACGCTGGTTGATGATGCAGTGGCGATGGCCATGAATAAATTCGATCGGATCTTCGACCGTGATGATGTGTCCCCGCCGTTCGGTGTTGATCTTGTCGATCATCGCGGCGAGCGTGGTGCTCTTGCCGGAGCCGGTGGGGCCGGTCACGAGCACGAGGCCGCGCGGCCGGTCGGCGAAGCCGGCGATCACCGGCGGCAGTTGCAGATCGGCGAACGTCTTGATCCGGAACGGTATCTGACGGATCACCATGCTCACGCAGCCGCGCTGCTTGAATGCGTTGCCGCGGAATCGGGAGAGCTCCGCAATGCAGAACGCGAAGTCGAGCTCGTCCTCCATTGCGAAGCGCTTCTGCTGGCTTTCCGTGAGCACCCCGTGCGCCAGCCGCTGCGTGTCCTGGGGCGTGAGGACATGGCCTTGACGGGAGTTCACGATTTCCCCATCGACCCGAAGCTTCGGCCGGTCGCCGACCGAGAGGTGCAGGTCGGACGCATCCCGCTCGATCATTTCATCGAGCAGGGTATGCAGGGATACCGGTGTTTGCGCGGGAGCCGTCATCACACGGACCGTCGTGAACGGGGCGCCGGTCGGCGTCCCGGATGTGGGTGAGCGTCACGGCGGGGAGGAAACCCCACCGGTACACACGCTCAACTGGATGTTTCGCGGATGACCTGATCGAGCGTAGTCACGCCTTTGAGCACCTTGAGCCAGCCGTCCATCCGGAGCGACAGCATGCCCTCGCGGATGGCGGCATTGCGCAGCACCTGCACATCCGCGTTCTGCATCACCAGCTTCTTGAGCGTCTGGGTCAGGAACATCACCTCGTAGAGACCCTGCCGACCCTTAAGTCCCGTACCACCGCAGGCGTCGCAGCCGTGGCCCTTGAAGTACGGCAGTTCACCGATCGTGGTATCCAGCGACAGGTTGGCGAGGAACGGCACGGCTTCCGGCGTGGCGCGCGAACGGGCGCTGCCGAGGGCTTCGTCGGTGAACTTGAGTTCGCGTAGCGACGTGGTGGCCTTCACCTTGGCACCGGCGAATTCCGCCGCATCGGGCTCGCACTTCACCTTGCACTTGCTGCAGATCCGGCGCACGAGGCGCTGCGCCAGAATCAGGTTCAGCGCCGACGCCACGTTGAACGGCTCGAGACCCATGTCCAGCAAGCGGGTGATCGTTTCCGGCGCCGAATTCGTATGCAGCGTACTCATGACCATGTGGCCGGTGAGCGCCGCCTTGATGGCGATGCCACCCGTCTCCAGGTCGCGGATTTCGCCGACCATGATCACGTTCGGATCCTGACGCAGGAACGCCTTCAGCGCGGCCGCGAAGGTCATGCCGATGTCGGTGCGCACCTGGACCTGATTGATGCCGAAGAGGTTGTACTCAACGGGATCCTCGGCGGTCATGATGTTCGTGTGGGCGTTGTTGATCTTCGACAGCGCCGAGTAGAGCGTGGTCGTCTTGCCCGAGCCGGTGGGGCCGGTCACGAGGACCATGCCGTATGGATTCGCGATCGCTTCCATCAACTCGCGTTCGGCACGCGCTTCGAGCCCGAACTGCTCGAGGTCGAGCGTGAGGTTGCCCTTGTCGAGGATGCGGAGCACCACCTTTTCGCCGAACAGCGTGGGGAGCACGCTGACTCGGAAGTCGATGACTTTTTTCCCCACTTTCAGCTTGATGCGGCCGTCCTGCGGCACGCGCCGTTCGGCGATATTGAGCAACGCCATGATCTTGAAGCGCGAGATCAGGGCGGCGCGCATCTTGAGCGGCGGCTTCATGACTTCGGCCAGTGCTCCGTCAATGCGGTAGCGCACGCGCAATTCATGCTCGAAGCACTCGAAGTGGATGTCCGACGCGCCCTTGTGCACCGCGTCGACGAGGACGGCGTTGATCAGCTTGACGACGGGCGCTTCATCAACCTGCGCCGACAGCACACTCGCGTCCTGCGCGTCGTCCTGCGCCTCGAGGATCTCGACATCGTCTTCCCCAGCCGCCGCGATGTCCTGCAGCAGCGACTGCATGTGCACTTCATTCGCTTCATAGTGCTTCTCGATGGCCGCCCGCATCGAGTACTCGCCCGCCAGGACGGGGACGATATCATAGCGTGTAATGAACTGGAGCTCGTCGATCACCGACATCGCGGTCGGATCGGCGATCGCGACGGTCAGCTGCCGTCCGTCGCGCTTGAGCGGCAGCACCGTGTGCTTCGACGCCAGCTCCGCCGGGATCAGCTTGAGGAGGCGCGTATCCACTTCGAAGCGTGACAAGTCGACGGCCGGCATGTGGAACTGGCGTGCGAGCAGGCGCACGACGTCCGTTTCCGGTACGAGCCCCATCCTGACGACGGTCAGCCCGATACGTTGGTGCGGTGTGGCGGCTTGCTCCTGCAGTGCCTTGGCCAGCTGTTCGCGCACGAGCAGGCCCTCGGCGACGAGGAGATCGCCGAGCCGTTCGGTGGCTCGACGGGAGAGTGGAGCAGGAGGAGAGGTCATGTGCGCGGATTGCCGCTACGCCCGTGACGGCGTGCGCGGGTCGGGCGAGGCGGGAGCCTCACGGTGCGACGGGGTGTGCCGCCCGGAAAACGTCACCAGAGGGGCGAGTAGCCGTGCCGTGGCCGGCCCGATCCCACGCACCTGCCGCAGGCTTTCCAGCGATTCGAACGGA
>CANGXK010000238.1 GCA_947457715.1 Gemmatimonadota bacterium | reverse complement strand
TTTTCCGAACAACGGGCAGTCACGCGACCCCAAAACGCCGTACGGCACACCGCTGATCGTCGTCGCGATCGAGCATTACGGCCGCATGCTGCGCACGGCCGAAAGGGGTGTACCGGTCTGGTATGGAGCTCGTGCGATAGCGCGCCATGCGCGGCGCTCACGAAGGAGTCACTTCGCGGTCACGCGCTGTAGGGTGCGATACAGGAATTCCGCCGCCCATCCCAACGCGGGCACGGGCACGCGCTCGTTGTCGCCATGCATGCGCAGCTCGTCCACCATGGGCAGCGGCATCGGGAGAATACCGTACGTGGGGATCCCCTTCGCGCGCAGCGCCGCACCGTCGGTCGCGCCCGTGCTCATGAAAGGAATGACGGTGGTGGTCGGCACCATCGCCGTGGCCGACGATTCCATCGCCTGATACAGCGCCGCCGATACCGGTGACACCGGCGGCGACTCCCGCGGTTCACCGGTGAGCATGAAGGTGACCTGCGACTCCCTCGCCACCGTGTTGAAGGCCGACACCACGGCGCGCACGTCGTCGTTGGGCAGCACGCGCACGTTGAAGGTGGCCGTGCCTTCGCTCGGTATCACGTTCGAACGAATGCCACCGTTCATCAGCGTGAGCGACTGACCAGTGCGCAGCACCGCATTGTGCAGCGGCTCACGCGACAGAATTGCCGCCGCCGCATCGACCTGCACCTTCGACGCCGTTGGCGAGGACACCCGCAGCATGGCCGCCTTCATGACCGGATCCTTCTCGATCCGCGCCAATCGGGCAAAATACAGACGCGTGGTCTCATTCAGCTTCACCGGCGACTTCCACTCGTGCACGCGCGACACGGCGCGGGCGAGCGCGGCCAGCACGTTCTGCGGCAGCGGCACCGACGCGTGTCCACTCGGCCCCTTCGCCGTGGCGACCACGTTGTAGGAAATCTTCTCGGTGGTCTGGATGTTCACCGACATCACCCGCCCGTCAGACACGCGTACACGCCCGCCTTCATTGAGCGCGAACTCGGCGTCCTTGATCAGATCGAAATGCTTCTCGATCACGCGATCGATGCCGATCGCGTCGCCTCCCTCCTCGGCGGCCGTAGCCAGGAAGATGATGTCGCGATCAAGCGTGGCGCGCTGCGACGCCAGTTGCTGCATCGCCGCGGTGGCGGTGGCGAGCATGCCCTTGTCGTCGATCGCCCCGCGACCGTACAGATACGACACGCCACCTTCCTCGCGAATGGTCGCGGTAAAGGCCGGGGTGATCCACTTGGTCGTATCAGCGCCCACCACGTCCATGTGTCCCATGATGAGCACCGGACGCTTGGTCGGACTGACCGCGCGTAATCGTGCGATGAAGTTCGCGCGACCGTTGCCGGCATCGAGCACATGCCGCTCGACGCCGGGAATCTGCGCGAAGATGGTATCGAAGTACCGCGCCGTGAGCATCTCGTTGCCTGGCGGGTTCTGCGTGTTCAAGGCAATGAGCTTGGTGAGATGCTCCAGCGAGGCACGCTGCGCCAAGGCGCGGTCGAACCCGGCCGGCGCGGAGGTGGTGACCACATACGGTGATGCCCCCTGCGCCCGCAGTGTATTCCGCCGTGCAATAGGGGCGCCAAGGGACAGCGCCAGCACCGCGCCCATCAGCAAGCCATCACGATTCCATATGCGCACTACAGCTCCCATCCCTTTCGGTACACGCGTGTAAGATGCTGATTCGCATCGGGGGCATTGGTGAACGTCATCCCTGCACTATCGTAGTTCACCTTGCGCCCCTGCCCGGCACGCAATGCCGCCATGCCAAGCAACATCGTTTCGGTGAGGGGCGACGCCTGCGAGAACGGCGAGCTCGCCGTTGCTTCGCCCTTCGATGCCTGAATCCAGTTCTGCTCGTGCGACACCGTGATACGCGGAACGGTGACCGGCACCTGCTCGGCCTTCCTGGCGATAGCCTCCGGGAAGATGCGCGGATTGTTGCCGTACGTCTCGTAAAACATGATGCCCTTCTCGCCGACGAACACGCCACCGCCGCCGTCGCTGCCGGGATTATTCATCGGCACTTCGTCGGGGAGCATCTCCGGGCGCGGCGGCATCAGGCCACCGTCATACCAGTACAACTCGAGGGCGTCACGCTTGCCCACCTTCGGGAAGTCGTACTGCACCATGGTCGCCATCGGGTACGTGGCGGGATTCTGCGCCCCACCGCCCCACGGCGTTGACGACGCCGCAATCGACGTGGGATAGGTGAGGCCGAGCGACGTGAACGGCTGATCGATCAGGTGTGCACCCATATCGCCGAGTGAGCCGACGCCGAAGTCGAGCCAGCCGCGCCAGGCGAACGGATGGTACGCCGGGTGATACGCGATCTCCGGTGCGGGACCGAGGTACAGATCCCAGTTCAGTCCCGGCGGCATCGACGAATCGTTGGCCGCCATGGCGGCGCGCACCGCGTTGTCCACCGTGCCCATGTTCCACTGCGGACGGGGATTCGGCGGTGCCGTGGGCGCCGGCTCATTGGCGGCCCGCGGACGCGGAATGCCCTGCGCCCAATAGCGCACCGGGCGATCGGTCCACACGTGCACTTCGCGGATCTTGCCCAGCACACCCGACTTGATGATCTCAGTAATGCGGTGCGAGCCCTCCATCGAGTGGCCCTGATTGCCCATCTGCGTGGCCAGCGTCGGATTAGCGGCCGCTGCCTTCTGCAGCAACCGCACCTCGTGCACGGAATACGCGAGCGGCTTCTGCACGTACACATGCTTGCCGAGCGACATCGCAGCCAGCGCGATGGTGGCGTGCAGGTGATCGGGCGTGGCGATCAGCACCGCGTCGATGTCCTTTTGCTTGTCGAGCATCGCACGGAAATCCGTGTACTTCGTGGCGTTCTTGTACGCCTCGCCCAGCTCCACATTCTGCGCCGATGGATCGCCGGTGCGCGGCTTGAGCCGTCCGTCGAGTGCGCGCTCCACATAGGCGAAGTCCACATCGCACACCGCCACGATGTTCTCCGTGAGCATCTGCGACATGTTGCTCATGCCCATGCCACCGATGCCGACGCACGCGATGTTGAGCTTGGCGCTGGGGGCGCGGTAGCCTGGGCCACCGAGCACGGCGCGCGGCACGATCATCGCGCCGAAGGCGAGCGTCGCGCTGTCGGACACGAAGTCACGACGGGAGTAGGGATTCGACATGGGAGGCGGTGGCGATTCGTACGGAAGTACACCGAGATCGATCAGGTCGTCGTTGCTGGAATCATGATATATCCCTCGCGCCAGCTTCCGTCGAGGCGAAACGGCGGCGCACCGGCCAATTGCACCCGCTCGGTACGACCGGCCGCCCACCACGCACCGGCGATACCACCCACGACCGCCTGCAACTGATCGTGCGTGCGGACCTGCTCGAGGGCTATGCCAGTTCGGGCCTGCAACCGCGCACCCGCGTCCTGCACATCGGCCACCGACGCGCGTCCTTTGGCCATCAGTGGCGACAGGCCCAATGCGCGCCAACCGGCGGTGGGAAAGCTCTCGGTCACGACG
This sequence comes from Gemmatimonadota bacterium, assembly GCA_947457715.1. Next base: position 1,202 of record CANGXK010000238.1, on the reverse strand, counting down.
CGGGCGGGCGCCGCCGCCGCCGGATCTCCCGGCAGGGCCCATTCGGTGGACCCTAAAAACGCCTCGAAGAGGGCGATCGAAAAGGTCGTGAAGCCGAGGTACGTGCGCGGCTTCACGCCGTCGGGCGGGAGTCCGGTCTTTCCGGGCGCGCGCACAACGCGCTCGCTGAGACGACAGTGCGGGGAGTCGGTGTCCGGCGATCGCCACCCCAACGGCCCATCGATGCAGAGACAGCGCACGTCGTGCGCCTCGACCATCTCGCGCAGCCAGGTGGCCAGCGCGGCCACCGATGGGCGTCCGCTGAGCGGCACGTCGAAGGCCTGCGCCGACAGCGACTCTTGTGGCCCGTTGCCGTCGCAGGTCACCAGCGCCACACCGATGTCGCGGTAGTCCACGTACGCGAGATCGACCGACAGCGCAACGCCGCGGTGGGACGCGGTGCCCGGAACGTCCGTCAGAAGCGCAGCATCCGTGCCGGCGTCACCTTGGACGGATCGCCAACGTAGGCCCATCGCACCTTGCCCATGTATGTGCGAGCGGCCTGCTGAATCTGCTCTGGCGTGACCGCCCGCAACTCCTCGACGAACTGCGCCGCGCGACGGAAGTCGCCCTGATACAACTCGGCGCGCGCCAGCATGTTCGCCTGATCGGCGTTCGTTTCGTTGTCGAGGAAGTACGTGACGATGAACTGCTGCACGAGTCGATCGAGCCCGTCGTCGGTGATCGTGCCTTCGCGCAGCGACGTGATCTGCTGCTGCATGATCGTGAGCACTTCATCGGGCTGCGTCGTGGTGACGTACAGCCCCCCCAGCGAGAAGGCACGCTCCACGAACGGCGCGTTCACGGAGTACGTGAGATTGCGACGACCGCGCACCTCGGCGAACAACCGGCCACTGAGCACCGCGCAGGCGAGTCGCAGCGCCGGATAGTCCTTGCTCGTGGCTTTCGGACCATGGAAGTAGCCCTGCAGGTAGTTCGTGGGCAGCGTGCGCTTCTCCACCACGTACGCACTCGGCAGCTCCGCCGGCGGATCGGGCAGCGTCCATACATAGTTGCCCTTCGGCATACGTCCCAGCGTCTCGCGCACCAGCTTCTCCACCTTCGTGCGCGACACATTGCCGACCACCACCAGCATCATCCGCGACGTCACGAACTGCGATGCATGATACGCCTTGAGCGCGGACGTATTGATCGAGGTCAAC
>CANGXK010000237.1 GCA_947457715.1 Gemmatimonadota bacterium | reverse complement strand
CCCATTCGGCGATCGGTGTCCGCAGGAGCGCGCGCGCAGCGACGTACGACGCGCGCACCGCGTCCAGAGGCAGTGTCTCTGCATGCCGGACTTCGTGTGCGGCGAGCTGCGATCGCCACGCGCCGCGCAGATCCGCGTCATCCGGCGTGACCGTTCGCCATTGCCAGAGCACGCCCGCTGCCGTGCCCCCCTGACCACCCGGGGCCCTTCCACCGTTCACCGGGAGAGCTGCAGCCCGACCATGAGTTTGCCGAACGTCCGGCGAACGGGAGCAATCAGGTCCGAATCGTAGCGGCGGTTGTACACGATGTTGAGGCCGACGCCCCCGGTGACGCGGCCGCTGAGCGTCACAGACGACGCGTACTGCCGACGTCCGGAAATCTCGGTCCAGAGCAGGTTCTGCGAGACACCGATCGTCGGGGCCAGTTGCAGGGCGAGCGACTCGTAGAACCCAACACCGGCTCCCGATGCCGTGACGGTACCGTTGGCGGCGAGTTCCGCTTCTTCGCTGGCGTTCGCGTACGCATACGTCACCCCTGGCGCCACAAACATTTTCAACCGCGGCGATTTCACCAACGTTCGGCCGATGCCAACGTGCTGCGTCAAGCGGAAATCGATCTCCTGAGGGATATTGCGCTCGGCGAACGTCTGAATGACCAGGCGGTAGGTGGACCCGAGATCCCGAAGCGCCGTCAGGGTCAACATGCGATCGTCCGATGCGGCCGGGTAAGGCTCCTGGCGCTGGTAGTTGGCCTGGAGCCCGATGCTCACCGAGGAGTGCACCGTGGAGCGCTCGAGATTCGCGCCGACGCTGCCCCCGACAACCGCTCCCGCCTTGCCCTGCACGATTTCCGACATGTACTGCACCCCCACTTCGACCTTGCGCGTCCACTGCACGCGCCGCGCCGTCGAGAGCCCGAGGGTCGGCACCGCCGCGAGCGCACTCTGCGCCTCCGACTCGAACGGGGAGATCGAGGTGACGGCAGATCGCGCAAAGGTCAGTCGGCCCAGGGTCGTCGAGACGACCGTGACGGAGTCACCGGTTTCGAGCACGACGCGGCCCTGAATCGCAGAGCCGTCCTGCAGCTTGACGGTGGCGATCTCGGTCGTATCCTTCCCCGCGGCTTGGGCGTGCGCGGGAACGCTGACAGTGGCGGCGAATGCAGCACCACCGACGAGGCGAAGGACGAGGCTGTGTATTTTCACACCAAGCAGCATAACACCGGCGAGATCGCTTGACTAGCACTGCGGAGTCCGGTATCTCCTCTCCATGGTGAATGTCGATCTCCCGTTGGGCGACGTAAGCGCGGTGCTGACGGTCCCGACGGTGCCTCCGTCCGATGTCAGTGTCTTTGCCCGCCGCGAGTCGAACGTACGCGGCTACTGTCGCAGCTTCCCGGCGCTGTTCGCCCGGGCGCGTGGGGCGACGATGTGGGACGAACATGGCCGTGCCTACATCGACTTCTTCGCCGGCGCCGGCACGCTCAACTACGGCCACAACGAGCCGCGCCTGAAGGCCGCCGTGATAGCGCACCTCGCCGATGACGCCGTCGTGCATACGCTCGACCTGCACACCGTGGCCAAGCGCGAGTTTCTGGAGGAGTTCGAGCGCACCATTCTGGCGCCGCGAGGACTCGACTACAAAGTCCAGTTTCCGGGCCCCACCGGCACCAACGCCGTCGAGGCAGCGCTCAAGCTGGCGCGCAAGGTCACGCAGCGTCGCACCGTGGTCGCCTTCTCCCAGGCCTATCACGGCATGACCCTCGGCGCGCTCGCCTTGACCGCCAACCCGATGGCGCGCGCCGGCGCGGGCGTCCCGTTGCCACATGTCTTGGTCGCCCCGTACGACCAAGCCCACGGCCACACGACCGCGGAGGCGCTGACGTCCCTCGCCACCCTGCTCGATGCCGCGGCCCTGCGCCGCGACCACGTCGCCGCCATCGTCCTCGAGTGCGTGCAGGGCGAAGGCGGGATCAATGTCGCCTCGCCGGAATGGCTGCGGGGAGTCGCGGAGATCGCGACGGCTCGGGGTATTCTGCTGATCGTCGACGATATTCAGGCCGGCTGTGGACGAACGGGCTCGTTCTTCAGCTTCGAGTCCGCCGGGATCACGCCCGACCTCGTGCTGCTGTCCAAAGCCATCGGTGGCATCGGCATGCCGCTGGCGCTGGTGCTCATGAAGCCGCACCTCGACGTCTGGCAGCCGGGGGAGCACAACGGCACCTTCCGCGGATTCAATCTCGCGTTCGTGGCCGCGACCGCGGCGCTGCGCTGTTTCTGGCGCGACGACGCCTTGCGGACGGTCGTTGCCGCCCGCGCCGTCGAAATGCGCGCCGCGCTGGAGTCGATTGTGGCTGCGCACCCGCACGTCCCGTTTGCCATACGGGGACGCGGCATGATGCAGGGGCTGCTGTGCCCCGATGCGGCGCTGGCGGCACGCATCTCCACGGCGGCGTGGACACGCGGTCTCATTGCCGAACGCAGTGGCCCCGACGACGAAGTGGTGAAGCTCATGCCGCCACTCACCATCGCAGACGACGAGCTGCATCGCGGACTCCAGATATTGCAGGCCGCCGTACTCGACGCGCTGGCGGCCTGACTGTTGCGCCGCAGCAGCGTCTGCCCGCGCCGGCGATGGCGCGCCCTGCCCACGGCCGTGGTGCCGCTGCTGGCCGTCGTGGGACTGTTGACCGGCTGTCGTGACACGGTACCGGACACCGCCGACGTGACTGACGATGACGTCGCAGTGGTTCGGATCGACACCACCTGGAGCGGCCCGGCTTTCATCGGGACGGTCACGTCGCGGCGGGTGCTGCGGGTGCGTGCCGAAAATCCCGGCACGCTCGCGGCGGTGGCGATCGAGGTGGGCGAGGAGATCGCCGCCGGCGCGCTGCTGGCACGCTTCGACGATCGCACCGCCCGCGATCAGATGCAGGTGGCGCAGGCCGCCGTGACCCAGGCCGAGTCGTCGCTCGCGCAGACCACCCGTGAACTGGAGCGTGTTGGCACGCTGCTCGACATCGGCGCAATCGCCTTGCGTGAACGTGAAGCGGCCGAGCGCAGCGTGCTTGGCGCCCGCTCGCAGGTGGCGGAAGCCCGCGCGCATCGCTCGCACGCGGCGCACATGCTGCAACAGACGGTCTTTCGCGCCCCGTTTGCCGCCGTGGTGACCGACGCCGTCGCGCGGGCGGGCGATGTCGTGGCGGCCGGCGCGCCCCTGTTCACGCTGGCCGACAACCGCCAGCTGAGTATCGAAGCGTTTCTGCCCGTCACGACGGCATCGACACTCGATGTCGGTGCGCCGGTCCGGCTGTTTTTGATGGACGACACGTCGCGCAGAGCGGTGAACGACGCGGACGCATCGGCGGTCGCCTATGTCACTCGGCTCTCCCGCGTGGTGGATCCGCAGACGCGTCAGGTGCGCGTCAGCATTGCTCTGCCAAGTGACGGGCCGCGCCTGCTCGTTGGACAGACGCTGCATGGTCGGCTCGCCGGTGATGCCCATGTCGGCATCCTCGTTCCGGAGCGCGCCGTCGATCGGTCGGGCGACATGCCGATGGTCGCGCTCATCCGCCGCGGTGCGGTGGTGCGCACCGCGGTGACGCTCGGCGATCGTGACGAAGACACGCACCAGATTACCGTGCTCGGCGGCGTGACGCCTGGCGATTCGATACTGATTGGCGACGCCCGGCGGACAGCCAGCGGCGTGACCGTCCGGTACCGCCGCCGCGCATCGGCCATTTCGCGCGCGCCGGTCGGCGCGTCCGACCACTGAGAGTCCCGTGACGTTCTATTGGATCTACGATCTCACGAACTTGCAGCTCGCCCTGCTCTCATGCGGTGTCTGCCTGACCTACACCTGGCTCGGAGTGATCTTCGTCGGCAACGCGTTGCTCCGGCGCACGGCGGATCCCTCCAGCGTCGGTGACTTCGTCAGTCAGTACCTGTCGGCGCTTGGCCTGTTCTTCGGATTGATGCTCGGCCTGGTCGCCGTGGCGTCCTACGAGAATTACGCCGACGCGGAAACCGCCGTGAGCGTGGAAGCCAATCAGGTCGCGATGCTGTATCGCACCGTGAGCACCTATCCCGAGCCGTACCGCCAGCTGTTGCAGGGCGAGATGTTCGCCTACGTCGATTACGTCGTCGAAGAGGCATGGCCGGAGTACCGTCGGGGCAAGATCCCCCCGGACGGACCGTCACGGGTCAGCGCGATTCAGGCGCGCCTGTTTGCCTTTCAGCCGGTTCGCGCAAGCGAGCAGCTGGTGCATGCGGAGGCGCTTCGGCAATTCTCCGGATTCGCCGAGGCCACGCGCAACCGGCTGGAGTTCGTCAACACCGGCTTGCCGAGCATGCTGTGGCAGATCGTCGTGATCGGCGCTGCCATGACGCTGGCGTTGCTCTGGTTCATCACGCACGAGCTGCTCTGGGTCCGCCTGACCGCGTCCGGTGTGCTGGCGGTGTTCGTGGGCCTCATGATGTTTTTCATCGCCGCGATGGACCACCCATTGCGCGGCGCCTACAGTATCGCGCCCGATGCGCTGGTCGAACTGCGCACGACGATGCAGACGTACCAGCGCAACTGAGCCTGCCTCACCTTTTCACGCGAGCCGCTTCCGCATTGCCCCCAGCAGCGGCGTAACGGCGGGGACGGTCAGCATGGTACTGACGACCGCCATGAGCAGGAAGGCGGTGAACATCTCCGAGGTGATGATCTGCTTGTCGAGCAGCACACTCACGAAGATGATCT
>CANGXK010000236.1 GCA_947457715.1 Gemmatimonadota bacterium | reverse complement strand
CTCCGGGAAAACCACGCTCCTCAATCACCTGCTCGCCAATCGGGAGGGGCTCCGCGTCGCCGTGATCGTCAATGACATGAGCGAGGTCAACATCGACGCCCAGTTGGTTCGCGGCGGTGCCGCCGCACTCTCGCGCACGGAGGAGTCGCTGGTCGAGATGACCAACGGCTGCATCTGCTGCACGCTGCGCGACGATCTGCTCATCGAAGTCGCGCGCCTCGCCGCCGAGGGACGCTTCGACTATCTGCTCATCGAATCGACGGGTATCGGCGAGCCGCTCCCGGTGGCGGCCACGTTCACCTTCGAAACGGACGACGGGGTGTCGCTGTCGCACGTCGCACGGTTGGATACGATGGTAACCGTCGTCGACGCGCATCGATTTCTGGCGGACCTCGGCTCACTCGACGATCTGCGCACGCGGCAGCTGTCGCTGGGCGACGATGACGAGCGGACGATTCCCGATCTCCTGATCGATCAGGTCGAATTCGCCGACGTCATCGTACTCAACAAAACCGATCTTGTGAGTGATGACGCGCGCGGGACACTGCGGGCGCTGCTGCATCACCTCAATCCCGATGCCCAGCTGGTGGAGTCGACCCGCGGCATGGTGCCGCTCTCGACGCTCTTGGGAACCGGTCGATTCGACTTTGAAAAGGCGGAGGCCGCACCGGGCTGGCAGAAGGAGCTGGCTGGCGTGCACATCCCTGAGACCGAAGAGTACGGTATTGGCAGTTTTGTGTACCGCGCGAAGCGACCGTTCCATCCGCTCCGTCTCTGGACGCGCTACGACGCCGGCTTGCCGGGCATTCTCCGTGCAAAAGGGTTTTTCTGGCTCGCGTCGCGGCCGGAACTCATGGCGACCTGGTCGCAGGCCGGACAGTTGCTCGAAGTGCAGCCTGCCGGGTACTGGGATCCGGAGCTCGCAGACCAGCGCCAGGAGCTGGCGATCATCGGACAGGGGCTCGACATCCCGTCACTTACGGCCACGCTCGACGCCTGCTTGTTGACGGACGAGGAGATGGGGCAAGGGGAGGAGGCGTGGACGAGCTACCCGGATCCCTTTCCCGAATGGCAGCTGCTCGACGCGGAGGATGAGGATGTGGACGAGTCGTGTGAGTCCGACTCCGTCGTCGAGACGAGCTGATAGCCACTTCTCAGTAGACGGCGCTTTGGCCTATCTTACGGGTATGTCGTATTCCCGGTCGTTCATCGACACCAACGGCCGCACGGCGTCGTCGTTTTGAGCCATGTCTTGCTGTTCGCCAGCATGGCGGGCCTCGGATCCGGACCGCTGGTCGCCCGCTCGGCGAAGGCGCGCCCGCAGATGCTGGCGTTCATCGATGGCTTCGTGCTGATCACCATCGGCGGACTTGTCCTGCTCGATGTCATCCCGCATGCGCTGGCACACCGTGATCTGTGGGCGGGACTGTTCATGGTCGCCGGCTTCTCGCTGCCCACGCTGGCCGAACGGCTGTTCCGCTTCGGCGTCCAGCAGACGCACACGGCGGTGCTGTTGGTCGCCTTGATCGGCGTCGCGATCCACTCGGCCCTCGATGGCAGCGCGTTGGCGCAGTCGGCCACGAATGCCTCGAGTCTGATCGGCTATGGTGTGGTGCTGCACCAACTGCCGGTCAGTCTGATGGTCTGGTGGGTCCTCAGTGATCGCCCGCGCGCCGTGACTTGGGCGGTCCTGTTGCTCATGGCGGTCACCACCGTCATCGGCTATTTCGCCGAGCCCACGATCTTCGCCGTGCTTCCCGATCGCGCCGGCGTCTGGTTCGAGGCGGTGGTGGGTGGCTCGTTGCTGCATGTGATCGCGCATCCTGCCCACTCGCATGACCACGACCACGATCATGACCACGCGCACAGTCATGTGCACGGCCATGCGCACAGCCATGCGGTTGACGACGACCACGACGACATCCGGCTGAATCCCGAAACGCGGGTGCCCAATGGGATCGGCGCGCTGCTGGGCGTGGTGCTGCTCATCGTGCTGCACGTGAGCCGCAGCGGAAATGGTGACTCGGCGTTGCTCACCGTGTGGACAAGCTTTCAGGGCATGGCGCTGGAGAGCGCGCCGGCGCTCCTGGTGGCGTACCTGATGGCGGGGCTGGTCCACGGTTTCATCGCGCCGGGCAAGCTGGCGTGGCTCAACCGGGGCTCGTCGCTGCGTCAAAGCGTGTCGGGCATGGCGCTCGGGCTGCCGTTACCGATCTGCTCCTGCGGCGTGGTGCCGTTGTATGAAAGCCTCGTGAAGCAGGGGGTCTCGACCGCCGCCGCTGTGGCCTTCCTCATCGCCACGCCGGAGCTCGGCATCGACGCCGTACTCATGTCGATTCCGTTGCTGGGTGGGTCATTCACCGCGGTGCGGGTGGCGGCAGCGGCGGCCGTGGCGATCGCGGTGGCGCTGGTCATGGCGCGCCTCGCCCCGGTCCGCGCCCTCTCGCGTGCGCTGCCGATCGCCGCCGACGTGCGCGCGCCCACGTGGCGCCAGAAGCTGCAGACCGCGATGCGCAGTGGCTTCGCCGATATGGTCGATCACACCGCGCCGTGGATCCTCGTCGGGCTGATCGTGGCGGCGCTGCTCGGCCCCGTGCTCGAAGGCTCATGGATGACGCGGTTGCCCGCCGGTCTGGACGTGCTGCTCTTCGCCGCGATTGGGTTGCCACTGTATGTGTGCGCGTCAGCCTCGACGCCGTTGGTGGCCGTGCTCGTGGCGGCCGGTGTGTCACCGGGCGCCGGATTGGCCCTGCTGCTTACCGGCCCCGCCACCAACATGGCCACGATCGGCATCCTGTCGCGACTGCACGGGGCGCGCTTCGCCAACAGCTTTGCCGTCGTCATGATCGTCGCCTCCGTCGCGGTCGGGCTTCTGGTGAATGCGCTGCTGCCGGCGTCGTCGATGCCGGTGATGTCCCGCGCCTCGCTGGAGCAGGCGACCACGCTCGAGCTGTTTTCCGTCCTGGCACTCGCCGCGCTCTATGCGGCGTCGGTGTTGCGACGCGGAGCACGCGGGTTCCTGGGTGAGCTTCGCATGACGCAGGCATGACGCGTCTGGACCGTCTCGCATGATCCCACTCGTACTCATGGCCGGATTCCTCGGTGCCGGCAAGACGCGGTTTCTCACGACGCTCATCCCGCTGCTGCTTGAGCGCGGGGTGCGCGTGCGCATCGTGCTCAACGATTTCGAGAACGCGAAGATCGATGCCGCACGCCTCGGGGAGCTCGACGCGCTGGTGACGCCGCTCAATGGCGAGTGCGTGTGCTGCGGCTCGTTGCGTGAGCTGCTCGATACGCTGCAGGCCGTGCCACCCGATCCGGGTAGCGTGATGCTCATCGAGGCCAATGGCGCCACCGAGACCGATGAACTGCTTGGGTACCTCACCACCGACAGCACGCTCACGCACTTCACCCTCCCGCTGCAGCTCACCGTGATCGACGCGGCGCGCTGGCAGAAGCGATGGTGGAACAACGGACTCGAGGCCGCGCAGACTGCGACCGCGACGCACGTGTATCTCAACTGGACCGACCGGTTGTCGGTCGATCGTCGGCGCACCGTGGAGCAACGGGTCCGTGTCGCGAATGCGCGCGCCGAGTTCACGACACCGATGGAGTTCGCCGCCACGCTGCACCATCTCGCGGATGCCGTGCGCGAGGTGGCGCAACGTGAAACGGTGGGCCCCACCGCCGTGCATCGGCATGGCAAGGGCCACACGCATCCCTTCGGCAGTATCGCGCTGCCGCTGCCCACGCTGGTGGCTCGCGCACCGTTCCTGGCGTTTGTGCAGACACTCCCCGAGGTGGTGGTGCGGGCCAAGGGGCTGGTGCGCTTCGCGGATCAGCCGGCGGACATGTTCGTATGGAATCGCGTACCTGGCCGGAAGAAGGTGCAGCTCGACGAATCCTCGCCGCACGCTGATGCCGAGCCGACCGCGCTGTTTATTGGCGTCGGGATGGACGTCGCAGAACTCGAGACCCGGATCGCCGCGCTGGGCGGGTAGCCCTCGGGCCGCCGGACGGGCAAGCAGAGGATCGACAAATACAGTTAACGATAGTACGTTATCACTATCGATAATCAATCGGTCGACTCCATACTCGTTCCCCAACCCGTTCGCTGATGCTCCCCACGCCGCGCCTGCAGGCCCGCGCCCTGACCAAACGCTACGGCGAGGTCACGGCGCTCCACCCCCTCGATCTCACGATTCAGGCCGGCGACGTGTTTTGTCTGCTCGGCGCCAACGGCGCGGGGAAGACCACCACGATCAATCTGTTCCTCAATTTCATCGCCCCGACCGATGGCACCGCCCTCGTGTGCGGCATCGATGTCACGGCAGATCCGATCGGCAGCAAGCGCCATCTCGCCTACATCCCCGAGACGGTCATGCTGTACAAGAATCTGACGGCGATCGAGAACCTCGAGTACTTCGCGGCGCTCGCCACCAACGAGCCGTTTCAGCGGGAGCAGTTGCTCGGATTCCTGACCGAAGCGGGATTGCGCACCGAGCAGGCCGATCAACGCGTCGGCGGCTTCTCCAAGGGCATGCGACAGAAGGTGGGCATTGCGATCGCGATCGCGAAAGGCGCCGACGTGCTCCTGCTCGACGAGCCGACGTCGGGGCTCGACCCCAAAGCCGCCAATGAGTTCTCCGAACTGATCGCGCGCCTGCGCGAACGCGGCGCCGCGGTGCTCATGGCCACACACGATCTGTTTCGTGCCAAGGAGTCCGGCACGCGCGTGGGGATCATGAAGCACGGGCACAT
>CANGXK010000235.1 GCA_947457715.1 Gemmatimonadota bacterium | reverse complement strand
TTCACCACCACCGCCGCCGCCGCCGGGGGTACCGGATTTGGAAGCCACCCCCGGGAGCGCGTCGGGGCGTATGCTCACGGTGCGTGAACGGATGGAGCAGCATCGCAAGAGCCCGGCGTGCGCCAGCTGCCACAAGATGATGGACCCGATCGGTCTCGCCATGGAGCAGTACGACGTGACGGGCCGGCTGCGCGTGCGCGACAACGGTATGCCGATCGACTCGCGCGGCGACCTGTGGGACGGCACCACGGCCAGCACGGTGGCGGAATTGCAGGCCGCGCTGCTGCGCCGCGAGGATGCGCTCCTGCGCACCTTCACCCGCAATCTGATGGCGTATGCCATCGGCCGTCGCATCGAAGCATACGACATGCCCTCGGTGCGCGCGATCGTGCGCGATGCGTCGAAGCAGGAGCACCGCATGTCGGCGTACATCCTCGGTGTCGTCCGCAGTCCCGCCTTCCGCATGCAGCGTGCGGAAGGCGCCCTCCCGAAAGCCACCGATGCGTCATCCGGGAGTGCTCCCGGCGCGTCGTCCCCATCGTCCCGGTAAGGAGCCACCTCATGGCGTTCATCAGCCGCCAACCACTGCCGCGCCGCACGTTCCTCAAGGGACTGGGCACGATGGTCGCGCTTCCGTATCTGGACGCGATGATTCCCACGACCGCCTTCGCGGCCAGCGCCCCGGTCAATCCGGCGCGTCTGCTCTGCCTCGAGATGGTGCACGGCGCCGCCGGCTGCAGCCCGTTCGGCCTCACCGAACATCTCTGGGCGCCGCCCACGGCCGGTCGCGCGTTCGATCTGAGCGCCACGTCGCTGTCGCCGCTGGAATCGTGGCGCAAGTATCTCACGATCGTGAGCAACACCGACGTGCGCATGGCGGAAGCGTACAAGTCGGAAGAGATCGGCGGTGACCATTTCCGCTCGAGCGCGGTGTTCCTCACGCAGTCGCACCCGACGCAGACCGAAGGATCGGACATCTTTGCGGGCACGTCGCTCGACCAGTTGTACGCGCAGCGTTTCGGACAGGCGACGCCGATCCCGTCAATGCAGCTGTGCATCGAACCGCTCGACCGCGCCGGCGGCTGTGCCTACGGCTACTCGTGCATGTACACCGACTCGATCAGCTGGAGTTCGCCCACCGAGCCGCTGCCGATGATCCGTGATCCGCGGGTGGCGTTCGAGCAGTTGTTCGGTACCGGCGGCACGCCGGCCGAGCGCGCGGACCGCACGCGCAGCACCGGCAGTGTGCTCGACTGGATCACGGGGCGTGTGTCGCAGCTGAATCGCCAGCTTGGCGCGGGCGACCGGCGGCGCATGGAGCAGTACCTCGAGAATATCCGCGAGATCGAGCGGCGCATTCAGCAGGTCGAGGCCCGCAACGCGTCGGGCGAGGAGCGTGAGTTGGCCGGGGCGCCGGCGGGTGTGCCGGATTCCTTCACCGATCATGTGAAGATCATGTTCGACCTGCAGGTGCTCGCGCTGCAGAGCGACATGACACGCGTATTCTCGTTCAAGATGGGACGCGACGCCTCGGCGCGCGTGTACCCCGACAGCGGCGTGGGCACAGGCTTCCACCCGGCCTCGCACCACGGCAACAACCCGGCCCGCGTGCGTGAGTTCGCCGAGATCAACCGCTACCATGTGAGCTTGCTGCCGTATCTGCTGGACAAGCTCAAGACGACCATGGACGGCGATTCGCCGCTGCTCGACAACACCACGATCGTCTACGGCTCGCCGATGTCGGACTCCAACACGCACAACCACCGGCGTTGCCCGCTGATTCTTCTCGGTGGCGGCCACGGCCTCGCCTCCGGCAATCAGCACCTCAAGGCGCCCGACGGCACGCCGATGGCCAACGTGATGCTCAGCCTCATGCACAAGCTGGGCATGGACGACATCAACACGTTCGGCGACAGCACCGGCGAATTCACGTTCTGATCTGATGTTGCCCTGTCTTTGACCTGCCTTTGACCACGCGGAGCGAACGGCGTATGAATCGAGCGATGCTGAAGGTGTTCGGGGTGATCGCGCTGGGAATCCCGAACGGGATCCCCGGGGGGATCCCGTTGGGCTTCCCGCCCTCGACACCGGTGGCGGATGCCGCGATGCGTGGCGATGGTGCGGCGGTGCGCGCGCTGGTGGCAACCGGTGCCGATGTGAACGTGGCGCAGGGCGACGGGATGACGGCGCTGCACTGGGCGGCCAACCGCGGCGATTCCTCTCTCGCGGTGGTACTGCTGCGTGCCAAGGCCCATCTCTCGGCGACGACGCGGAACGGTGGATATACGCCGCTCCACGTGGCAAGCCAGAGCGGTGCGACAGGCGTGGTGCGCGCCCTGCTGGCCGCGAAGGCCGATGCGCGCGCGACGACGACGAATGGCGCATCACCGTTGCATCTGGCGGCCGTGGCCGGCGTTCCCGGCACCATCAGCGCGTTGATCGCGGCGGGCGCCGATGTCAACGCGAAGGAACCGTCGTGGGGGCAGACGCCGCTGATGGCCGCGGCGGCGAGAGGCCGGGCCGACGCGGTGCACGCCCTGCTCAAGGCGGGGGCGGACCATGCGATCACCGCGAAGACCGTGGATATCATGGCCAGCGCGGCGCAAGATCGGCAGGCCAAGTCCAAGCGCGACGCCGTGCTCGCGCAGCTGCGCGAAGCGCAGGGACAGACCAAGAATCTGAACTGGATGCCGAATCCGCAGCAGGTGCAGGCGGCGGTGAAAGCGTCCCGCGATGTTGAGGTGCAGGCCGCTACCGCCGCGGCCCTCGACGGCGCCGCGGCCGCCGCGGCGGCCGAGGAGGCGCGCCTCGCGGCGCAGGGCGGGCGTGGCTTAGACGATGACAATCCGGCGTACAACGAACAGCTGGGCGTGCAGGGCGGCCATACCGCGCTGCTGCTGGCGGTGCGGGAGGGACAGGTTGCCGCGGTCGATGCGTTGCTCGAGGGTGGGGCGAACATCGATCAGGTGAGCGCCGGTGATCACACGAGTCCGATGGTGATGGCCGCGATCAACGGCCACTACGACCTGGTGCTGCGGCTGCTCAAGCGCGGGGCGAATCCCAATCTGGCCAGCGACGCCGGCGCGGCACCGCTCTTCGCGGTGCTGAACAAAGAGTGGGCACCGACCACGCGTACGCCGCAGCCGGCGTTCCAGCTGCAGCAGCAGGCGACGTATCTCGAGGTGCTCGATGCGCTGCTGAAGGCCAAGGCCAATCCCAACGCACGCCTCGTGAAGTCGCTCTGGTACACCACGTACAACCGCGACAATCTGGGCGTCGACTTTTCCGGTGCGACGCCGTTCTTCCGCGCGGCCTACGCCACCGACGTGCCCGCCATGAAGCTGCTGTTGGCGGCGGGCGCCGATCCGACGATCGCGACGATCAAGCCGAAACCGCGGGCGCGTCGCGGTGCGGTGGCGGTGACCCGTGAAGACCCGTCCGGGCTCGCGCCGATTCCCGAGGGAGGTTTGGGTGTGTTCGCGATTCACGCCGCGGCCGGCGTGGGGTACGGGCAGGGCTTCGCGGCCAACGACCACCGGCATACGCCGGACGGCTGGCTTCCGGCCATGCGCTTCCTGATCGAAGAGCTGAAGTTCGACGTCAACATGCGGGACTTCAACGGCTACACCCCATTGCATCACGCCGCCGCGCGGGGTGACAACGCGATGATCGAGTACCTGATGTCCAAAGGTGCCGACGTGATGGTGGTCGCGCGCAGCGGCCAGACGACGGTGGACATGGCGAACGGTCCGGTGCAGCGCATCTCGCCGTTCCTGGACACGGTGGCGTTGCTCGAGAAGCTGGGCGCGAAGAACAACCATCGTTGCGTGTCCTGCTGATAGCGCCGAAGCGCGCAATCTCGACGACCAGCCGTCAGCCGTAGAAGACATGATGCGCGGGTCAGGGACATAGGATTTGACAGTCGGGCGTTGTAGCGCTAAGTCATCGGTGCTAGTTCAGCCTCGGCCGCACCCACTGTGCGTCCACGGCCTGCATCACGCCCGACTCACATCCGAGGAGAGTCGATGTCCCGAACGTTTCGCGCTACGCGATTCCTCGTCCCGCTCGCGCTCCTATGCCTCGCCGGCAGTGCGCGGGCGCAAAGCCCCGTCACCATCAGCGGGCAGGTCGCCGATTCCACCTCGAAGCGCCCGTTGGTCGGCGCCGAAATCACCGTGCTACGCGATGCCGATGGCACGCTCGCGGGGAGTGCACGAGCCGGTGAAAGCGGGCGATACACACTGGTCACCAACGCGACCGGCTTGGTAACGGTGCGGGTGCGCCTGGTCGGGTACACGCAGCAGCAACGCCGCCTCACGCTCGCCGCCGGCCAGACGTTCACAGCCGACTTCAATCTGGTCGAGCGGCTCATGCAGCTCGATCAGGTCGTCGTGACGGGCACCGCCGGCGTGACGCAGCGTCGTGCCATCGGCAACGTGGTAAGCACGGTCGATGCCGCCAAGGTGCTCGAGATTGCACCGGCCCGCAGCGTCAATGAATTGATTGGCGCGCGTACGCCTGGCCTGATCGTGCTGCCGTCGACCGGACAGGTCGGCACCGGCGCGCAGCTTCGGGTGCGCGGCACGAGCAGTCTCTCACTGAGCAACGAGCCGATCGTGTACATCGACGGCATCCGCATGGACGCCACAGCGTCGCGCGGTCCCGGTCAGCGCGGTGGTGCCGGCGCGAGTCGCCTCAACGACATCAATCCGCAGGACATCGAAAGCATCGAAGTCATCAAGGGCCCCGCTGCCTCGACGCTGTACGGCACCGAAGCC
>CANGXK010000234.1 GCA_947457715.1 Gemmatimonadota bacterium | reverse complement strand
TCTGCACCCGATTCGCGACAGCCGCGACCGACGGAAGGGACCCGCATGAAGCCAGGTCCCCGAAGTCGCCTGCTGCCCGCGTTTCCCGCGCAATAGCGCGGCTGTCATGCCTCGAATGCCAGAGACGCTAATGTCGGTTTTGCGGGGTGTCAACAGGTTTTTTTGGCCAAGCCCGACGCCGTGCCGCTGGACGCATGGCCCTGCGATGCCCAGCTTCCCGCCATGCCGATTCCACCATGCTGACCTCGATGTACACCCGCGTTCACCGGTCCGGGTTCCAACAGTGGTCCGCGCTCGCCGCGTCTCTGTTGATCACCGCAACCGCGCGCACGGTCACCGCGCAAGCGACCGCGCCGGCCACGGCGCCAGCCACGACGCCAGCCACCGCGCCGCGTCTCATGCGCGCGGGCGACGTCGACACCATTCCGCTGCGTGATGCTGGTCTCCGCATCGCGTATGGCCGCGACTCGCTGCAGTTCGGCGAACTCCGCCTGCCGGCGGGCGCGTCTGCAAGTGCATTGGCGCCGATCGCGATCATCATTCACGGGGGCTGCTGGCTTTCTCGCTACGCCTCCGTGCGCAACAGTGCGCCACTCGCCGATGCGCTGGCGCAGGCCGGAGTGGCCACATGGAATCTCGAGTACCGGCGCTACGATCATCCCGGCGGTGGATGGACCGGCACCTTTCGCGATGTCGCCGACGGCGCAGACTACGTCCGCGCCCTCGCCAAACTCTATCCGATCGATACCACCCGGCTGGTGATTGCGGGGCACTCGGCTGGGGGGCATCTCGCGCTCTGGCTGGCGTCGCGTGGCTCCCTCGATCGCGCCAGTCCGTTGGCCGGCGGGTCACCCTTGCCGATTACCGGCGTGGTGTCCGTGGGTGGAATCGCCGATCTTCGCGAATTCTACGCCAGGCAACGCAACACCTGCGGCAATCCCGCGGTGGAATCGTTGCTGGGCGGCGCCCCGGATAGCGTGCCGGCGCGGCTGCGCGAGGCCTCACCGATCGAGCGTCTGCCGCTGGGCGTACCCTCCGTCCACATCGCCGGTGATCGTGACTTCATCGCTCCGGTGGCCGTTCGCGAGGCCTATGCCACGGCGGCCAGAGCGAGCGGCGACAGCGTGCGCGTGGTCACGATCGCGGGCGACGGCCACTTCGAAGCGATGACGCCGTACAAAGCCACAGGACGCGCCGTCATGGACGCCATTCGGGCCCTGCTCGCCCTGCCGCCCGTCGCACCATGAGCGGAGGTGTTCGTGCCGGCGATGCACGGTGCGGTTTATCAAGGGCCGGGGCGTCGGGCACGCGAGGAGACGAAGCATGACAACCGTACGGCATTCTCCTCGTGGACGATCACGCAGCGGTTCGACGGTCGCCGGAATCACCGCCGGCAGCCTCAGCCGCGACTCACCTCGCCCGAGTCTGACCGGCGGCCTTTACACGGGCCTCCATGACCGGCAACATCAAGGTGCCCCCAACCGGAGTGCTCATGAAGGATTCGCAGCTCAAGGCATTGCTCAGGAAGACCGCCGCCAAGGCGTCGCAGCAAAAGAAGCCCTCCCGTAGCCTGTTCGATCCGACCCTCGAGGCCACTCGCACCAAGACCGAGCCGCTCGAGGGGTCTGACGCCGAAGGCATTTTCAAGGAAATGAAGCGCCGAGAGTTCTGACGGACCGTCCATCGCAGCCCGGTCCTTTCACCCGCACATCGTCCACATTCCCGGCGTCGAGGAATCGGGCGATCGCGCCCGGTTCGTCATGGCCTACGTGCCGGGCGGAGCGCTGACCGATCGGCTGTACCGGGTCGGGCCGTGGCTGGACGGGGCGCGGTGCGGCGCCCCCGAGCGAAGCACGCCGCAGGCGGTCGATGACCAGGGCCCTGCGCGGCGAGAATGACCGCGTGTATCGTACGTCGATGAGCACGAACTGGTTGTTGGGCATCTGGCGTCTCATGCGCGCCGACGCGTCACTCGACTTCGCCCCGGGTGTGCGCATGGAATTCCTGAGCGAAGGCGTGCTCCGCTACCACGTGGACGTCGGCGGACAGGATCAAAGCGTCGATCTTGTCTATCGCATCGAAGGCGACGTGCTGCACACCGACAATCCGGCGGCGCCGCACCGCATGCGCGTCCGCATTGAACATGGCGTCGGCGACGTACTGCTGCTCGACTTCGGCCGCGCACAAGCGATGCTGGTGCGCGAAGCTGGACAACTCGATCGCGACATCCCATAAGCGGACGGCGTCGAACATCGGCACCACGTCTGGGATTCCATAACGAAGGCACCGCGAGAACACCGCATCCTCCGAGCATGAACACCGCCAACGGCGACCCATGGGAGCGACGGGTGTGTCCGGATCAGTGAATCCCGGCCTGCAGGCAAGCGATCACCTTGAGGGCCATGCTGACCCCCACCGATCACGGTCCGTACACGATCGGTGACGTCCCGCGCCTGATGTCCCGGGCGCCGGCGGCCACCCCGGAGCCCACGGCCACAGCGGCCGTCAGCGCGGTGCCAACCCCGACGAGCGGCAGGACGGACGCCAACACCGCACCGACCAGCAACGCCGCCCCCCCGACGGCCCACGGCGCGATCCCCGTCTGCACGGCGTCGACGTAGCGCAGCCGGTGGCGAACGAAGCGGCGCGTCGATGCGTACAGCACGATGGCCAAAATGGTGGCGATCGCGATTGACATGAGAACGAACATGAAGCCTCCGGAAGATGCGGGAACGGCGCGCGTCGCAGAGCCTTTGCCATCGTGCGGCCGCTCACCCTCTGACCTCCCTAACGCGACGACGGGACGGAGGTTTCAGTCCCGTCCCGCACAAGGCACTCCAACTCCTGCACCTGCGGACCGTTCGCGGTCCGTACCAACGTGCATATGGCCACCGCCCCTTCGAACGGACACGAGGGAGAACGACTTCACGAGATTCCGGTCCGCATCGCCTTGAGCACGAGCTCGGAGAACCGGTCAATCTCTTCCAACGTGGTATACACATTGGGCGTGACGCGGATCCCACTGAACTCCGCATGCATGATCGGCGTCTGCACGACGCGGTGCTGTGACACCAACCAGCTGCCGAGCTTGACCGGATCGAGCCCGTCTACGTTGAAGAACCCGATGCCGGCGCCCCACTTGGAATCGAGTGGCGTCAGCACCTTCACGCGTCCCTTCCCCTCGGCCAGTAGGCGTTTCGCCCAGCGGTCGCGCAGATACTGCAAACGCGCCTGCTTTCGCGCGACGCCGATCGCCCGATGGAACGCCAGCGAGACGGAAATCGCATTGTGGTTCGCCGCCGGATGCGTGCCAATCTCCTCGTACTTCCGGATGTCGGCCTCCTGTCCCGGATTTCCCGCCATCAGCGGCCACATCGACTCGATCTTGTCCTTGCGCACGTACAGGAAGCCCGTGCCGATCGGCGCCAGCAGCCATTTGTGCAAGCTGGTCCCATAGTAGTCCACGTCGAGCTCGTCCCGTGTGAACGGAAACTGTGCGAAGGCATGCGCCCCATCGACAAACGTCACCACGCCCTTCGCGCGCGCCATGGCGATCAACTCTTTCACCGGCAGAATCTGGCCGGTCAGGTTGGTGATGTGCGTGATCTCCATGACGCGCGTGCGCGGCGTGATCGCCGCCGCAAACGCGTCGACGATCTGCTGCGGCTCCGTGCACGGCACGGGGAACGATACTTCCTTCAGCACGATGCCTTCGCGGCGCGCGCGCTGCTTCCACGCGTTGATCATGCGGCCGTAGTTCTGGTTACCGACCACCACTTCATCGCCGCGCTTGAGATCGATGCCGAAAATCAGCGTCTCCATCGCTTCCGAGGCATTGCGCGTGATCGCCATTTCTTGCGTGTCGCAGCCGAACTCCAGCGCCAGCTCGCGCCGGACGATCTCAATGCGAGGCTCTAGGGTCTGCCACATCTGGATCACCGGCAGCTCGTTCGAGAAGCGCAGGTCACGCTCCAGCTGCGCCATCACATGCGACGGGGCCGGCGAACAGCCGCCGTTGTTCAGGTTGATCCACGTGCGGTCGAGATCGAACGCCCGTTGGATCGGCTCCCAGAAATCCTCGTCGGCCGCGAACGCCTCGGCTTGCGACGCATCGCCTCGCCACGCAGGCGCATTCGGGTCGAACAGGGCGACGCCGCGATCCTTCGCGACCTCGGCGGCATCGATCAGACGCCGGATCGCGTGCGGCGAAAAGCGCGGCGACAGCGCGGCGGCAAGGCTGGGCAGGGCGGTCGCCCCGGCCACGGCGGAAACAAAGAGTCGGCGGTCCATGCCGGAACATGCGACCAAAATCCGTGAGACGCGAGTGGAGATACGTCGCGGCCCGGCCTGGGGGCTCCGCTTCTAGAACATCGAACGCAGTCCGAACGTCAGCGTGCGGCCCGCGGTGACGGTCGCATTGTCCGGCGCGCCGCGCTGCACGTTCAGCAGGTTCTCGCCGCCGATCAGCACCGACAGGTCACCGCGCCACCGGTAACTCGTACTGGCTCGCCAGCGCGTCACGCCGCCGTACTGCAGCCAATACCGCCGCAGCAGCGGACCGCCGAAGTCGTACTCGGGCCCGGTGTTCGCCACCGCTTCTCCGATCGCGGTCCGGTCGTAGCCAATCCAGTCGGCGGCCCGGGTCGCCGTCGAGCTCACGCTCCAGCGGCGCGCCGTCCACGTGGCCGAGAGGCTTACCGTGGACGCTGGCACATCGAGCATGCGATCGCCCACGCGCAACTCACCGCGATACCCGGTGGCCGTGCGTGCGACCCGGCTATCCACCAGCGACAGCGTGC
>CANGXK010000233.1 GCA_947457715.1 Gemmatimonadota bacterium | reverse complement strand
GGGCGGCCGGCGCGTGATCGAGCTGAGTCCGACTCACGCGTTCGCTCCAGTCCTGCGTACCCTCTTCGAGGCCGAACGCCAGCGGCGCCGCATGCTCATCGCCTCGCTCCAGGAGTTGATGACGTCGATCACCCCGGCACCGCGTGCGGCATGGATTGAAGGACCGCACGCCAGCGGCATGGACTCGGCGCACGATGCGCTGCGGTTAGGTGTCCTGACGACCGTGCGGGAACGCCACTCGATTGCCGAACAGCTCACCGGTCGCCTTCGCGATCTCGGTCGTCGCTTCGACCTGACCATCGACCTGTTGATGCGCACGCGCGCGGACCTCGAGACGATGAGCGCCGACCTGCAGGACGCCATTCGCGAGGCCACCCTGCTGTATGGGGTGTTGCCGCTGGCGGCCGGCGTATTGCCGCCGCACGACGAGCCTCCGGCCGCGAGGACTCATGGGGATCTCGATGAGCGGTCCCGTGCACAGGCGGAGCGAGTGGCACAGGCGATTTCGCGCGACCCGCGTCTGATCGACGTCGCACAGCGTTGGATTCAGCAGCGCCTGCAGCAGGTATCGGTGGCCGAGGCGCACGAGCTGCGCGAGTGGGAGCACATCCTCACGCTGCCGCCGCATCGCATCGCGGCGTTCCTGCGCGACCCCGGCGAACGGGCCACGCGGCTGCGGCAGACCACACCCTTCGTCGGCGTCGGCTCTGATGGCGAACGAGGAGCCCGCCAGTGACACACGAGCAACTGGAGCATGCGATTCGCGCGGGCGGCGGCGCGTGAAGGGCCCTTTCGCCTGTTCTTTTTTTCGCGCGAGGAACCCAGAATGCATGTGCACGTGTCCCACCCGGATGGCGAGGCCAAGTTCTGGCTTTCACCAGAAGTGGCACTTGCTGACGCGGTCGGCCTCACGGGCCGCCAACTGGCTGATGCACAGGACGTTGTCGAACGCCACACTGGGGAAATTCGCGATGCCTGGTTTCGCCACTTTGGCGCCTGAAGTCACGAACGTCTCGCGGCACGGCTTCTGGCTGTTGCTGGGGGACGAGGAGCTCCTTGTGCGTTTCGAAGACTTCCCGTGGTTCCGGCAGGCCACCATCGGCGCGTTGACCAACGTAGAGTGGCCGAGCGCGGATCATCTCCACTGGCCGCAGCTGGACGTGGATCTGTCGGTCCGCTCGATCCGCGCGCCGGCCGATTTCCCCCTCGTTTCGAGGGCGTACGAAAAACCCTCGACGAGCGCCTAGCGCAGAATCCGCGGGACCGAACCAAGTATCCCGTCCATTGGCCCGGCGAAACACAAACGCCGCCATCACGTAAGTGACGGCGGCGCTTGCTATTGCCCCTCCAGGTTTCGAACCTGGAACCTTCTGATCCAGAGTCGCTCCGGGAAGTCAAACGAGGGCGCAATATTGCGATTTACGCCAAGGTGCTTGTCGATTCGCGCAGGCTTGCGGTCGGCGCGAACGGCTTTCTAGCTGTTACTCGCGGGTTGGAGCGTGCCCCGACTCACGCCTTCCTCGTCGCGGGCCACGCTCAACGTGCAAGTGCCGCGATCCGTTCGCGAATGCGCACGAGCACGTTCGGCAGCCGCTGCGCATCCGGGAACGTCCCTTCAAGTACATCGTCGAACCATGGCGCCACCAGCAGCATCCGGGCCGAGTCGGCGATGAATGTGCGCACGTCCAGCGAGAGCGGCTGTAGCTCACGCGCGAGTTCGGGGCGCCCCGCAATGAGCATCAAGAGGTCCTCGAGATCATGGCTACCGTACGGATCGTCACGACCACGGTCGACAAACGCCTCCCACTTGGTCGCGAGAAGCGCTGCCGGGTGAGCGGCACGGATCACGACGCCAGCAGTCAGGTCCATCGAAACGGCGGTGTCCATGACCAGCGGATACCATTGGTTGCTGAATCCGAGGATCTCTCCGTCGAGGGGCATGGCGTCGAGCACCAGACCCTCAGTTGTGCGATAGCGGCACACCGGTGCACCGGGTGATTGATCCACACGAAATCCGACCGCTTGCAGTCGCTGGGCGAACTCGTGATATGCATGTCGGGTGCGGCACTCAACGACGACGTCGACGTCCTCGGTGGGACGCATGCGATGCAGGCCGCGGTCGGTGATGAAGAACGGCACCATCTGTCCGCCGACGAAGACGACTTCATGCAGGAGTCCGCCGAGCGCGAGGGCTGTACGCCGAACCTGCTGCTCATTGGGATGATCGAGGTGGACGATCATGCCGCCGCGCCGAGCCGCTGCTGGAGATAGTCTCGGGCGCGCTGTCGTTCGCGCGCGCGCCCTGCGCGTAGTGCGTCTACCAGTGCGAGGAGCTCGTACAGCGGTGGATTCGTGGTCGCCGTGTGCACGGCTCCCGCATACAGCGGCTCGAGCGTTTCACCGCGAACGCGCCCCTCTGCTGACGGCCAGACATAGGCGTTGGCCCCGGTGAAATCGACAGCGAGCGGCGGCGCGGCGTGCGCAGTGGGCACCCCCCGCACCTCGGCTCCCGGCGTGGCTGCAAACGCGTACGGGACGCCGCCGAGCAGGAACTCGAGGAGCGCCTCCGTCTTCACTGCGCGCGAGCCCGCGCGAAGCAGCCGCGCGGCCTGCAGACGCCGTACGGCGTTGTGCGCCTCGCCGTGGGAAATGCCCACGGCCGCCGCTAACTCTCGGTAGGGCACGTCGGGTGTGAGCGAGAGCTGGAGGGCGACGGCAACATCAGCGGGCTTGAGCGTCACAACAGGCTCCGTGTCCAGTGTTCATGAACAGTGGACACGTCAGCGGACGGCGTCAACCCACAACGAGGAAGCAGACGTGAATCCGGGTTCGTGGCGAACGAGGAGTCCGGCCTGTTTGCCCCGAAAATACAAACGCCGCCTATCACGTAAGTGACGGCGGCGTTTGCGATTGCCCCTCCAGGTTTCGAACCTGGAACCTTCTGATCCAGAGTCAGACGCTCTGCCAGTTGAGCTAAGGGGCAGCTGGCTTCCAACTGGCCGAAGCCCCTTGGAAATCCAAATATAGAACACTCACGGCTGGACGGTAGTGCCCCCGGCTCCGTCGTTGTGCGCACCGAGTATCGCCAGCATCAGCGCGGGGACATCGACCTCGATAGGCCCCGCCGCACCCAGCGGGTGCCACACCAGCCGATCGGCACAGATCTCCGGCCGGTCCACATCGGGCGTCCAGCGCTCGATCAGCTGCGACTCGAGGTCGACCAGCCAGCACTCGATCGCCGCGCGCTGATAGCGAGGCCGCTTCCGCAGGCGATCGGCCCGCGCCGTGCTCGGCGACAGCACCTCGACCGCGAGATACGGCGGCGGCGGCGCCACCTCCCCGCGTACCACAGCGAGGCCAACCGGCGCAATCACGAGCACGTCCGGCTGCATCAGCGTGAACGGGTCGAGCACCACGTCGTACGGCGAGAACATCATCTCGCCCACGCGCTGGCGCTGCACGTAGTCACCGAGCAACAGCCCAAGGCGCGACACCGCGCGCTGATGCGCGAACCGCGGCATGGGGCTCACCAGCAGCTCTCCGTCCACCGTCTCGTAGCGATGGTGCGGATCATCCGGCAATGCCCAGACGTCCTCCACCGACCAGCGACGCTCGTGCGCGATTGGCATGCCCATAGTTTGCTCGGCTCTCGGCGGTTTCCGCAACTCGGCGGCGAAATGTTCATGCCCTAACGTGCAACGGGGGCGACGGAACACCGTCACCCCCGTTACGCATGCGACCACAATGCAACTCAGCCGCGTTTCACTTCCTTCGCCCAGCTGTCGCGCAGCCCAACGATCCGGTTGAACACCAGCTTCTCCGGCGTGCTGCTCTCCACTTCACTCATGAAGTAACCCGTGCGCTCGAACTGGTAGCGCGATCCGATCGGATCGTTCGCCACACTCGGTTCGATCTTGGCATCGGCGATCACCACCAGCGACTGCGGATTGAGCGCCGAGATGAAGTCCTCCCCCTCGGGTACCGCGTCCGGATCGGGCTGCGAGAACAGGCGATCGTACACGCGCACTTCGCACGACAACGCCTGCGCCGCACTCACCCAGTGAATCGTGCCCTGCACCTTCCGGCCGTCGGGCGCCTGACCGCTGCGCGTGGCGGGATCGTACGTGCAGCGCAGCTCGATCACTTCACCCGCGTCGTTCTTCACGACTTCGTTGCAGGTGATGAGGTAGCCGAAACGCAAGCGCACTTCCTTGCCCGGCGCGAGGCGATAAAACTTCTTCGGCGGATCTTCCATGAAGTCGTCGCGATCGACGTACAGTTCGCGCGAGAACGGCATGCTGCGCGAGCCGGTCTTCGGCACGTCATGCGGGAAGCTCGGCGCGTCGAGATCCTCGACCTGCCCTTCGGGATAGTTCGTGAGCACGACCTTGAGCGGATTGAGCACGCACAGCACGCGCGGCACTTCCATGTTCAGGTCGTTGCGCACGGCATGCTCGAACGCCGCGATCTCGACGCGCGCATCCTTCCGCGCCACCCCGATCGTTTCGCAGAACTCGCGAATGGCATCGGGACGCACACCGCGGCGACGCAGGCCGGCGATGGTGGGCATGCGCGGATCATCCCATCCGGTCACGTGCCCTTCGTTCACCAAGCGCAGCAGCTTGCGCTTGCTGAGAATGGTGTAATCGAGCTCGAGCCGCGCGAATTCGATCTGCGTGGGCGGGTGCTCGAAGCCGGCTTCCTTCACCAGCCAGTCGTAGATTTCACGGCTGTCCTTGAACTCGAGCGTGCACAGCGACCGCGTGATCCCTTCGATCGCGTCGCTGAGGCCGTGCGCGAAGTCATACAGCGGGTAGATGCACCAGT
>CANGXK010000232.1 GCA_947457715.1 Gemmatimonadota bacterium | reverse complement strand
TGGCCACCGTGTTCTTCTTCGCGCGTCTGTGGCGTCGTTCGGGGGTGATGACGGATCTCGAGTTCTACGAGCTCCGCTACTCCGGCAAGTCGGCGTCGATGGTACGCGGGTTCCGCGCCGTGTATCTGGGGCTGTTCTTCAATTGCTTCATCATGGGCATGGTGACGTTGGCGGCCTGCAAGATCGCCAACATCCTGTTCGGTCTCGCGCCCTGGCAGACGATCGTCATCACCGGTGTGCTCAACGTCGCCTTCGCCGCGCATTCCGGGCTGTGGGGCGTGCTCGTGATCGACATGATCCAGTTCTTCATCAAGATGACGGCGGTGTTCGCCGCGGCGTGGTTCTCGCTGGTGGAAGTGGGACGTCGACTGGCCGGCGATCCCAGTGGATGGCTCGGGCTCAAGCTGCTCACGGAACGGCTGTCCACGCTGCAGGTGGTGCAGGGCACAGCTGCCAACGCGCAGCCGGTGATGTCGGTGAAGGACGGCACCGGTCAGCCTATTCTCGACCTGCTGCCGAACTTCAGCATGTCCGAACTGGCGCTGATGATCTTCATCATGCCGATCGCCGTGAGCTGGTGGGCCAACTGGTATCCCGGCGCCGAGCCGGGGGGCGGGTCGTACATCGCGCAGCGCATGCTGGCGTCGAAGTCGGAGAAGGACTCGTTGGGCGGCACGCTGTTCTTCAACATCGCGCACTATGTGCTGCGTCCGTGGCCGTGGATCATTACGGCGTTGTGCTCGATCATCGTGTATCCCGATCTGGCGTCGATCAAGGCGGCGTTTCCGAATGCCGACGCCACGCTCATCGGACATGATTCGGCCTTCCCGGCCATGCTCAAGTTCCTGCCGGTGGGGTTCGTGGGGCTCATGATCGGCGGGTTGCTGGCGGCGAATTCCTCCACGATCCTCACGCACCTGAACTGGGGCTCGTCGTATCTCGTGCACGACTTCTACCGTCGCTTCATCAAGAAAGACGGCAGTGAGTCGCACTACGTGAACGCCGGCCGTCTGTCCACGATCGGACTGTACGTCGTGGCCGCGCTGTTGAGTCTCACGATGAGTTCTGCGCAGCAGGCGTTCCAGGTGTTGTTGTCGATCGGCGCCGGCACGGGCTTGCTGTACATCGCGCGCTGGTTCTGGTGGCGCGTGTCGGCGTGGTGCGAGATCGTGGCGATGGTGATGTCGCTGGTGACGTCGTTGGCGGTGCCGTACTTCATGCCCGGCGCGAGCTTCGCGACCACCACCATCGTGCAGGTGGGCATCACCACTGTGGCGTGGCTGGTCACGGCGTTCGTGGGCCCCACCACCGATCGCGCCACGCTGATCGCGTTCGTGCAGCAGGTGAAGCCGGTGGGGGCGGGGTGGAGCGCGCTGCGTGCGGCGGCCGGCATCTCCGACGCCGAAGTGGCGCAGGAGAACCGTATCGGCGCGGCGTTCGCGGGCTGGGTGTCCGGCTGCGTGGTGATCTGGTCGTCGCTGTTCGCGATCGGGAACTTCCTGTACGCCTCGAGCGATCCGTCGCGGTTACGGACGGCGTGGATCCTCACCGCCGTACTGGCCGTAAGCGGCTTCGTGCTGCTACGGGTCACGCAGCAACTGTGGACCGACAGCACGGCGTCGCAGGCGCGGGACGACGCGCGGGTGGCGCGGGGGTAGCAGCCATATCGCGGTGCGCTGCGTGCGTGGTCATGATGCGGCCGGCGGTGGAGTGATGACAACGGGGCGTGAGGGAGCATGCAGCGTACGGCATGTCTTCCTCACGCCTTTTGACGGTGGCTCGGGAGCCGCTATCGGGATAGAAATTTCAATCGGGCTAGGCCGCTTTCCTGTGGAGCATAGGGCGCGATCACCTGCCTCGCCAGCGCCTCATAGCGGGCGGCGGCCTGACTTCGATTGCGCGCGGGCAGCTTCCGCGGCGCGGGCACTTCGGTAGCGGTGGGTGGCCGAACCCAGCCTCGACCCATCGGACGCGCCGGTGGGACGGCCGCCCACGCCGAAGGTCCCCACGTGGTGGCGGGGTGTCGGGGCCGTCCTCAGGTGACTGGCGCAGCGTCGGCGGACGGGCGTGGCGCGCGCGCCGAGCCGCGGCTCGCGGGGGCCCGCGTCGATGGGGGCTCCGTGGCCCGGCGTGCGCCTCACGGGAGGCGCGGGTCCGGAGGTGGGTGAGGATCTGGTCGATCACCGACGTCTGGGTGATGACGGCAACGATGCGACCGATGACCGCGGCCCGCTTGACGCCACGCGTGGGTTACGGCTCATTCCCCCCAATCGGCGGTCGCGCACGGCGCCCGCGCACACCATGGTCACGGCGTCGGAGTTTGCTCATGGTAGGGTGCTGGAACCCGTGCCCGCCGATGCGGCGCGCGTTGATGCGGCATGGTGTTCCATGGGTTGCGCTGCTGCTTGGCGCCTGCGGCGGGGACGGTGGTAATCCCGTGGTGCCTACGCCGCCTACGCCGCCCACGGTGGCGAGCGTGGCAGTGACCCCGTCCAGTGGGTCGCTCGTGATCGGGCAATCGCTCGCGCTCACGGCCACCGTGCGCAGCGGGACGGGGGGCACGCTCGAGGGGCGTACCGTCACGTGGAGCAGCAGCGCCCCGCAGGTTGCGACGGTCGATGCCACCGGGCGTGTGACCGGTGTGGGCGTCGGGTCCGCCACGATGGCCGCCACCAGCGAAGGGCAGCAGGGGACCGCCACCGTGCTGGTCAGCGAGGGTGGCGTGATTGGCGCGGCCGGCGGCACCATCGTTGCGGCCGATGGTGCCGTGACCGTGGCCATCCCGGCGGGCGCCCTGGCCGCCGCCACGCCGATCGCCGTTGCCCGCACGAACACACCGCCGGCGCATCCGGGGCTCGTGCCGGGCAGCGCGTGGACGATCGGTTCGGCCGCCGTCACGTTTGCGATACCCGCGATGGTGACCGTGCGGTATGATCCTGCGACGCTGCCCGCTGGCCTGTCGCCCTTGCGGTTTTCGCTGCGGATTCGAGGCACCGCCTCGTGGGATCTGCTGCCGGGGGGCGAGCTGCGCATGGCGCCCCCCACGGTTTCCGCGAGGATGACGGCGGCGGGCACGGTCGCCATTGTGTCCCCGGCCGTCTTCGACGTGGCGCGTGGCGACTTCGAGAGTGGTGCGCAGGGGTGGGGGGCAACGGGAAGCGAGACCGTGGCGGCGAGTATGACGGCGGCGCGCACCGGCAGCGGCGGGCTCTTGGTGACCAACCGCAGTGCTTCGTGGCAGGGTGCCGGACTCAGCGTGTTCACGCAGGCCACGCCGGGCGTTTTCTTCAACTACGCGGTGTGGGTGCGTATCGCGCCGGGCGAGCCCGAATCGACGCTGGGGCTCACGATGGAGTGGCGCGCGCCGGGTGTCGTCACACGTTTCGAGCAGATCGCCGCCCCTACGCGCGTGACTCGCGATGGGTGGACCAAACTCGAGGGCACGTATGCCTTGCCGGCCACGGCGACCTTCGCGCGGATCAAGGTCGCCTCATCGTCGGGCACCGCGTCGTATGTGCTGGATGACTTCGCGCTCGCGCGCGCCGAGACGCCGGTGCAGGAGAACATCCCGGCCCTCAAGACCGTGTTGGCGCCGTACTTCAAGGTCGGCAGTGCGGTGGATCGGGACATGGTGGACACGCCGCACGGTGCCCTCCTCGCGCGCCACTTCAACTCCATCACGCCCGGCAATGACCTGAAGTGGGCCACGCTCCAGCCCACGGAGGGGCAGTTCGACTTCGCCCGCGCCGATCGGCTCGTGGATTTTGCCGCACAGCACGGCATGCAGGTGCGCGGCCATACCCTCATCTGGCATGAGCAGACGCCCGCGTGGGTGTTCCGGGACGCGCAGGGGCAGCCGCTGACGGCGTCGGCGGCGCACAAGGCACTGCTGCTGGCGCGCATGGAGCAGCACATCCGGACGGTGGCGCGGCGGTACGGCAACCGGATTGCGGTGTGGGACGTCGTCAACGAAGTGATCGATCCCTCGCAAGCGGACGGACTCCGCCGATCACCGTGGTACAACGTGATCGGGCCCGCGTTCATCGAGCGCGCGTTTCGTGTGGCGCGCGAGGAGCTGCCCACGGCGAAGCTCGTCATCAACGATTACAACACCGATCAGCCGGCGAAACGCGAGGCGCTGTATCGGCTGGTGGCGCAGCTCAAGGCGCAGGGGGTGCCGGTGGACGGCGTCGGGCATCAGATGCACAACTCGCTCACGCGCCCGACGCTCGCGCTCGTGGAGGCGACTATTCAGCGGTTCATTCCACTTGGCGTCGGTCAGGAGATCACCGAGCTGGATGTCTCGCTGTACGCTGATCTCACCGGGAGCTGGCCCGTCGCGCCCGCCGAGCTCCTGGTGCGCCAGGGCGAATTGTATCGTGACCTGTTCGCGCTGTTTCGTCGGTACGCGGCCAACATCAGTTCGGTCACGGTGTGGGGACCGTCGGATGACTTCAGCTGGCTGAACTACTTCTTCACCGTGCGCACCGACTGGCCGCTGCTCTTCGATCGCCAGTTGCAGGGGAAGCCGGCCTACTGGGGCATTGTCGATCCGACCTTTCTCACGGCGCCGCCGCTGTGGGCGCGTTCGACGGCGTTGTCGCGGTAAGCGGTTCTCCTCAGTCCCCCAGATCCACCGCAAAGCGCCAGCGTGGGTCGTCCCAGTAGTGCGGGCGTCCGTCGTGGAGGCGCAGCGGCGAAAGTAGATCGCCATCTTGAACGCGTCTCGGTTGCGGTAACCGCGTGCACTGTACTTGCTCCACTGGATCTTCGCGTTGAGGCCCTCCGTACGGCCTTCGTCCACCGGCGGCTGGCCTCGGTCGGCGCGAGTGGGGGCGCGGGGACGAT
>CANGXK010000231.1 GCA_947457715.1 Gemmatimonadota bacterium | reverse complement strand
TCAGAACCACCTGTCGCAGCTGGAGTGCGTCGCCATCGACGATGGGCGGCGCCGGGCGCCGCCGGCAGCCCGCTATATCGACCCCGACCCGGCAATGCCGATGGCGAGACCGTATCATTGCGGCATGTCCGATTCACATCATGCACCGCACCGTCCGCAGAGGCCACCGGAACAGTCCGCTGGCGGCACCCAATGGCGAGCACGACTGCACACCATCGTATTCGAAGCGGACACACCCGCCGGACGGGCGTTCGATCTGGGGCTGATTGCGCTGATCGCGCTCAGCGTAATGCTGGTGAGCATGGAAACGGTGAACGGGCTTTCGCCGGCGACCTATCGCGCCATGCGCGCGGCCGAGTGGGCACTCACCGGTCTCTTCACGATCGAGTACATGCTGCGGTTGCTGGCCGTCCGTCATCCGATCGTGTACGCGGCCAGCTTCTACGGCATGATCGATCTCATCGCGATCCTGCCCACCTGGGTGAGCCTGTTCGTGCCGGGAGCGCAGGTATTGCTGGTGGTGCGCGTACTTCGCCTGTTGCGGATCTTTCGCGTGCTCAAGCTCACGCGCTACCTATCCGAGGCGCGGATCATCGGCGATGCGCTACGGGCCAGCAGCCAGAAGATCAGCGTCTTCCTGCTGGCCGTCGCGGCGATGGTGGTGGTCTTTGGGACCGTGATGTACGTGGTCGAAGGTCCGGCACACGGATTCACCAGCATTCCGCGCAGCATGTACTGGGCGGTCGTCACGTTGACCACAGTGGGCTACGGCGACATCTCGCCAAAGACGCCGCTGGGGCAGACACTCGCGTCACTCGTCATGATCCTGGGCTACGGCGTCATTGCCGTGCCCACCGGGATCGTGACGGCGGAACTGACCCAGAGCCGACGCACACCCGTGCCGGAAAGCACGCAGGCGTGCGAAGCGTGTGGACTCGACCACCACGACGCGGACGCCCGATTCTGCCGACGGTGCGGGGCCGCGCTGTAGCCGGCCCCCGTCGAATCAGGTGCCGCGACGTCCGCCATTCTTGGCCGTCGTCGGCGGCTTCTGCGGCTGGCGCGGGCTGGGCTGAGTGGACTTCTCGCCGGCGGCGGTGGACGGTGTCCCCGGGACCGGACGCTTGCGCGAGAAGTCGGGGACCGCGGTGTTATGCTTCTTTTTCATGGGCAACTCCGGTGGCGACGTGGAGAGCGGGCGGGTGCCCGGACGCCAAATCCGTATCACCGTAAGCTAATCAGGGTTGAGCCCGGGCCTTCACTTTGGTCCCATCGGACAACCGATCGTCTGGATAGCGCACCACCTGCGCACCGGCCGAGAGCCCACCGCGCACTTCCGCCAGCTCCTCCGTGCGTTCACCGATCGCGACCTCGCGACGACGCGCCCGCCCCGACTCAACGACGAACGCGAACCAGCGCTCGCCATCGCGCACCAGGGCCGCCATCGGCACGCGGAGCGTACGGGGCGACGCCCACGCCGTCACCTTGGCCTGTACGCGATACTGCGCACCAACGTGGGCATCGGTGGCAGGCGCCGAGGCCACCACGTGCACCCGCTGCTCTTCGACACCGAGGGCCGAGGTCTTCGTGAAGGCCGTCGGTTCAACCCGCGTGACCCGACCGATCACGGAGTCGCCGCGATCGCCAAAGGTCATCGTCACCGCAGCACCGACGCGCACGCGCGCGGCGTCATCGGTGAGCATCGGGATCAGCACCTCGAGATCGCGCGCATCCCCAACCTCCGCCAACGGCGTTCCCGGTGCAACGACCCGCTCATGCTCCTCGACGAGCCGAAGGAGTGTGCCGCCGACCGGCGCGACGATACGGAGCGCCCCCTGCCTTCCGTCGAACGGCGCCACGATCGCCCGGGCCCCGCGCAGTTCGAACGCCGCAGCGCTCGCCCGCATGATGGCGCCGTCAAGTTCACTGCGACGCGCCACCAGCGCATCACGCGCCCGCTCGACCTCCTGCGCCGCCAGTCCACCGGCCGCACCGACGCGTTCGGCACGCTCCAGTGTCCGACGCGCTTCCTCGACCGTCGTGCGCAGCGCGGTCACGATGGCTTCAGCCGCGCGCACGCCCGCGTCGGCCGCGCCGACGCGCGCGCGCGCCTGCTCCTGCGCGGCGGCGTCCATCGGCGCGGGATACAGTGTGCCGAGTACGGTTCCGGCCTGCACGGGATCGCCCGCGCGCCGTACCGCGGGAACCCACCGCCCCGCCACCGGCGCGTTCACATCGGCGTGGCCGCGCACGCGCGTGGTACCGGCCTCGTTGATGGTCACGCGCAGCGGTCCCTCGGTGACGGCGCCAAGGTCCACGTCGATCGCGCGCGCACGCCCGAGCACGAGCCAGAGCAACGCCGCCACCGCCACGGCAGCGGCGGCCCACCACCATGTTTTCGCTGTTCGCATCGTCACTCCGTGCCGTCGTTACTCACGCGTCTTGAGCACTGCCACGAGATCGAGCTGATCGAGCTTGCGCCGCACGAGGACCGAGGAACCGAGGCCGGCAGCGCTCATCATCAGCGCCGCAGACAACAACGTGCGGGGCGAAATCACCAAGGGAAGCCGAAAGAGCTCCGTGCTGAC
This sequence comes from Gemmatimonadota bacterium, assembly GCA_947457715.1. The sequence goes on along the minus strand of CANGXK010000231.1, from coordinate 2,260 downwards.
CCCGCTCACCAGCATCCAGCTGAACGCGGTGCCGATCGCGAAACCGACCGGTATCGCGGCGAGCCCCAGCACGATCTGCTCACCGAACAGCATGCGGGCCACCTCCCCTCTGGTAAAGCCGAGCACGCGCAGGCTGGCCAGCTCACGCGACTGCTCGGACAAGGCGATCCGTGCGGTGTTATAGACGACGCCAAGTGACAGGGCGCAAGCGAACACGAGGACGGTCAGGAGCGTCACATTGAAGGTGTCGTCAATCATCTGGTCGAAATTCGCGCGCACCGCCGCCCGCGCGCCGATACTGGCCACGCCGGGCGCGTGCTTGAGGCGCGCATAGACCGCGTCCCGCCATTCCGGGGCAACGGCGAGTACGGCGCCCTGGGCCGCGTCGCCACTTTCCCCGGCCTCGCGCACGAGCGAGTGCAGGGCGTCCTCCGGCAGGTAGGCATTCGCGCCCACGAGGTCGTCGAGGAGTGCGCCGACATGCAGGAACCGAGACGGCCGGGTGCCCGTCAGCACATCGACCTGGACAGTGTCGCCCACGCGAGTGCCCAGTAACTCGGCCAGTGTGCGCGAGAGCAGCAGCCCGTCGGCCGGCAGCGGTACGACCTCGCCGTCGGCATCCACCACACGTCGCAACGTCGCTTTGGCGTTGACGCCGACAATCGCAACCTGTCGCGCGCGCTGCTCATGGCGCAGGCGCACCGGCAGGATCCGCGTAGGTTCCACCGCCGACACCCCCCGCAGCTGCGCCAGCTCGCGCATCGCCTCGGGACCGCGGGGGCCGACGAAGGCAACGGCGATGTCTTCGCGCTGCCCTTTGTCGAAGTACACGTCGCGCACCGCGTCGATGGAGTCGAACAGGAACAGCCCGAGGATCATCACGGCGACGCCCAGCGCCATGCCGACCATGGAGAGCACCGCACGCCACGGACGCCGTTCCATGGAGCGAAGCGTCATGCGTCCAACAGGCGAAAGCCACCGATCGAGCCGCAGGCGCTCGGCGATCCCCGCACGATAGCGCAGGGGCGCCTCGGGACGCATCGCCTCAGCGGCGGGGAGACGCTGAACGCGCCGCACCGCATTGAGCGCGCCGACGAGCGCCGCCGCAACACTGATGCCCACCGCCGTCAGCATGACGCTTGCCGTGGGCTGGAAGGGCGCATGCGGAATGCGATAGCTCTGCGCATAGAGCTCGGCGAGCCGTTGGGCCAGCCAGACGCCAACCCCACACCCCAGCAGCGCGCCGGCGAGCACGGGAATCAACGCCACCAGCGCGTAGTGGCGGGAGAGGTCCCACGTGCTGACGCCGAAGGCCTTGAGCATTCCGACTTGTTCGCGTTGCGACGCCACGATGCGCGAGAGCACGATGTTGAGCAGAAAGGCCGCGACGCCAAGAAAGATCAGGGGGGCCGCCGCCGCGAACGCGCGGGCCTGCGCGATCTCGTCGGTGAGATAGCGATGCGACAACTGCAACGACCGCCCGTACGCGCCGAGCGACCCGTAGCGCATGAGCAGCGCATCGAGTCGCGCGATCACCTCGCGCTCCGCGGTGCCGGTAGCCAATCCGATCGCGGCCTCGTTCCAGGCGCCTTGCATCCCGAACGCGGCGGCCGCGGCGTCTTCGCTGATCCAGAGGATGCCGTAGCGACGATTGTCAGGAAAGAGATCGGCGCCCCGAAGCTCGAGCACGAATTCCGGCGACAGCGCGACGCCGACGATGTGCAGGCGACGCCATCGTCCATGCATCACGGCCCCAAGCGAATCGCCCGGCGACAACAGGTTGGCCGTGGCAAACCCTTCGCTGATCACGACGTCATCTTCGCGCCCAGGAGACAGCATACGCCCTCGCTGGATCGAGAGTCGATTCAGTGAGGGCAGGCGCTGCAGCGGCATGCCGATCACCCGCCCGCTGGCCGGTTCGGCCAACCCCGGCACGTCGAGCACGACATCGCCACTCACGCGCGTCTCGACCGAGGTGACCCCGGGAATGCTGGCCATGTCGCGGGCAATCGCCGCCGGCGCGCGGGTCACCGTTACCCAGAGGTCGGCGAAGCGTGACGTCCGGTAGTACGAGGTCTGCGCGCTCGCGAGATGCGGAACCATTGACCGCATCGCCACGAAACTGGCTACGCCGCCCACCACGACGACAATGATCGCCACAACCGGCCCGCGCAGCTGCCACAGGTCGCGGAGGGCCTTGCGGTCGAGTGTCCGGAGTTGGCGCATCCCCATGGCCGCGCGCTACCAGGACAGCGAGGAG